>NZ_JBEVTM010000003.1:0-178671 GCF_040884255.1 Olsenella sp. AGMB03486 | reverse complement strand
TTTCATATGTTTCATTGCCTGATAGATGAGAAAACAGGCCGGCACCCCGAGGATGCCGGCCTGCATCAGCTTGAAAGCTGCGGAAACGTCTAGTACTGCGTCAGCTGGAGATAGAGGTCGCGGTACTGGGATGCAGACAAGGTCCAGGAGACATCCTTCTCCATGTCGCGCACGACCATCTTGTCCCAGGACTCGCGGCTCGTAAAGTAGAGCGTCTTGGCGCGGTTGATTGCGTCAAGCAGGAGGCCTGGCTCATAACGGTCGAATGTGAAGCCGTTGCCGGAGTCTTCGAACATGTTGTACGGCTCGACCGTGTCCTTGAGACCACCGGTCTCGCGGACTACCGGAATCGTGCCATAGTGCATAGCGATGAGCTGGGTAAGGCCGCAGGGCTCGAAGCGGGAAGGAACGAGGAGGGCGTCGGCACCAGCATAGATGTGGTGCGAGCGTGCCTCGTCATACATGATGCTCGAGCAGACCGTACCCTTGTGGGCATTCTCGAACCAGCGGAAGGAGTCCTCGTACTGGGGCTCGCCGGTGCCGAGG
Source organism: Olsenella sp. AGMB03486 (assembly GCF_040884255.1). NCBI lineage: Bacteria > Bacillati > Actinomycetota > Coriobacteriia > Coriobacteriales > Atopobiaceae > Olsenella > Olsenella sp. AGMB03486. The sequence goes on along the minus strand of NZ_JBEVTM010000003.1, from coordinate 178,125 downwards.
ATGACGACCTGGGTGTTGCCGTCGATGAGCTGCTCCATGACGGAGGTGACGAGGTCAAGACCCTTCTGCGATGTGAGACGGGAGATGAGGCCGATGACCATCTTGCCCTCGTCCTGCTCGAGGCCAAGCTCTTCCTGGAGTGCCTTCTTGTTCTCCTTCTTGGCTTCAAGCACATTCTTCGTGTCATAAGGAGCATCGAGCAGCTTGTCCGTTGCAGGGTTCCAGATGTCGTAGTCGATGCCGTTCACGATGCCGCGGAGCTTGCCCGCGTGGTAGCGCAGATGGGCATCGAGGCCCTCGCCGTATTCCGGCGTCTGGATCTCTCCTGCATAGGTGCCGGAGACCGTCGTAATCATATCGGCGTAGGTGAGGCCGCCCTTGAGCATGTTGGCCTCGGTCCAGTCCTCCTGCATGACATCCTTGTTGAAGACATAGTCAGGAAGTCCAGACCAGTACTTGATGGTCGGGATGTTGTACTTGCCCTGGAAGCGCAGGTTGTGGATTGTGATCATGGTCTTCGAGCGTGCAAGCTCCGTGTTCTGGAAGAGCGTGCGCAGATAGACCGGCACAAGCGCTGCCTGCCAGTCATGGCAATGGATGATGTCAGGAATCCAGTCGAGGAAGAGAAGCGCCGAGAGCGCTGCCTTGTCGAAGTAGCAGTAGCGCGGGATGTCATCCACGAGGTTCGTGTAGGGGTTGCCGTTCGTGAAGAAGTCCTGGTTGTCGATGAAGTCATAGACCACGCCGTCAGGGGAGACGTACTCCATGATGCCGACATAGAACTGCCTGCCGTCAGAGCAGAGATCCATCTGGAAAGCGCCCTTGTAGACCATCTTCTCCTGCCATTCCTGCTTGATGCAGGCATAGCGCGGCAGGATGACCTTCACGTCGCAGTTCTGCTTCACGAGAGCCTTCGGCAGGGCATACATGACATCGCCGAGGCCACCGGTCTTGACGAAGGGATAGCACTCGGAGCCGATGAAGGCGATCGAGCGCCTCGGCTGGGGGAGCGGTTCAGGTTCAGGCTCGGGCTCAGGAGCCGGAGCCTCCTCTGCTTTGGGCTTTTCCTTGGCAGGTTCAGGAGCAGTCTCTTCCTTTGCGGCTGGTACAGGAGCTGTCTTCGGCTCTTCAGGCTTCGCTTCTGCCTTGGCAGGCTTCTCTGCCGGCTTCTCAGCCTTCTCGGGCTCTGTTGCCTTCTTCGGTTCGGGTTCGGCCTTGGCGGCGGCGGGCTTCGGGGCGGGCTTTGCAGGTGCTTCTTCCTTCACGGCTGGCTTGGCTGCAGGCGCAGCTTCTGCCTTCGAGGTGAGTTCTTTCTTAGCGGCAGGTGCAGCCTTCGGAGCCTCTGCCTTCTTGGCAGGCTCTTCTTTCTTTGCAGGCGCAGGCTTTGCTGCAGGGGCAGCTGCCTTGGGCTCTGCCTTGGCAGCCGGAGCAGCCTTCGGCTCTTCTGCCTTCGGAGCGGCCTTTGCAGCAGGCTTTGCAGCCGGTGCTGCCTTGGGGGCAGGCGTAGCCTTTGCTTCTGGCTCAGACTTCTTGGCAGCAGGTGCTTCTGCCTTCGCAGCTGTCTTTGCGGCAGGCTTGGGATCTGCCTTGGGTGCAGCAGCCTTAGGAGCCTCTGCCTTCGGAGCTGCTGCCTTGGTGGCAGGCTCCTTCTTCGGCTCGGGCTTCTTCGCTTCAGCTGCAGGCTTTGCTGCAGGTGCAGGTGCTGCGGCAGCCGCTGCCTTCTTTATAGGCTCTGTGGCCTTCGGAGCAGGCTCAGCCTTTGCTGCTGGTGTTGCAGCAGGCTTCGTCGTCTTGGTCCCCTTTGCCTCCTTCTGAGCCTTAGGCTTTGCTGCAGAGCGGGAAGACCTCGACCTCGTGGATGTGCTGCGTGGCTTGGAGCTCCCTGACTTTCTCGTTGCCATGTTCCTTCTCCTCCTTGGGAAAACGCTCACTGAAGACAGCTGCTGCATAGATGAGCAGGCGTTTGCTTCAATGATAACGCCTTGCAAGGATATGAGGTCTTGCGGCAGGTGAAAGGAAAGCTTCTTAGGCATCCGGCAGTGCAGCAGCTGATGAATGCAGCTTCGATGCAGCAGGAAAGACTGGCTCGATTAGTCTCTGTCCTTGGTACGGTCGAAGATCTTGCTGCTCGTTGCTGCGAGGAATTCAGCAGCTTCATCGAGCGGAGCAGTCCAGGACGCGGCAATGAGCTCTGTTGCCGCAGAAAGGGAACGCTCGTAGTCTTCGGGCTTGAAATCTGCATGCTCAGGAGGATAGTCCGTCTCGAGAAGGAGCTTCTCATGCGGGATGAGCTTCAGATATTCCTTCGCATGGCGGGTGTGGAGGAAGGACTCGCCGACACTGAAGAAGCAGCCGAGCTTTATTGCCCGCCAGAGTTCGGGTGTAGAGCCTGAGAACCAGTGGAGGATGGGAAGGGAGCCTGATGCTTCCGGCGTGCAGCCAGTGTCCTCGAGGATGTCGAGCACGAGGTCTGCCGACTTCACAGAATGGATCGAGAGCACTTTGCCACCAGCCTTGGCAGAGGCTTCAGCAATGCGTCTGAAGGCATCTGCCTGGCAATCTTTGGATGCGAGGTCGACATGCTTGCTCGAGAGATCGATGCCTATCTCGCCGATGAGGGGAGCATCTGGCGCAAGGGATAGAAGCTCCTGGAGAGCTTCCTCATCCACCCTGCCATCTGCTACCCACCAGGGATGGGCACCAAGGCCAAGAGCCACGTTATCCTTGCAGCTCCAGCTCTTTGCTTCCTGATATCCCACAGGTGTGACCGTGCAGGAAAGGAAGGAGAGGCCAAGCGCATCTGCCGCGTCAAGGAAGCCTTGAGGGTCTTCCTGGAAGTCGACATGGCAGTGCATGTCGTAGTGTCTGATTGGCTTATCGGCGCTATTGTCTCCGCCTAGCATTGCAGGCCTTCCTCGCCTGAGTAGGGCATGGGCTCGAAGCCTGCCAGGCGGCAGATGACCTTGCCGGCAATCATCTGTCCCATGATGGGCGGCATGTAGCTCATGGTCCCCAGCGTCAGGCCCTTGTCAGGCCTCTTTCCATCCTCGGTCTTCGGAGGCTCGGGGCCATTTCCCTTCTCTGTCGAGTAGAGGACCTCGAGTCCCTTGATGCCGCGTTTCCGGCAATTCTTGCGCATGGCCTTCGCAAGACGGTCTCCTGAGGTCTTCTCGATCTTGGAGAAGGCAAGCCTGCTCGGATCGAGCTTGTTGGCACCTCCCATGGAGCTTAAGAGCGGAATCCTCTCGTCCTGGCACCATTTGGCAAGGGCAAGCTTTTGCGAGACGGTGTCTATCGCATCGATGAGGTAATCGGGACGGGGGAACTGGGAAAGCATTTCCCCGAGTCCGTCTTTCGGGATGAAGGCCTGAAGGGTCTCTACCTGGCAGCTGGGATTGATGTCCAGGACCATCTTCTCCATGACCTGACACTTGGGAAGGCCGATTGTGGAGTGGAAGGCAATGGCCTGGCGGTTGATGTTGGAAGGTGCCACCGTATCGCGGTCGATCAGGATGAGATGTCCTACGCCGCCACGGGCAAGGGCTTCCGTGCAGTTCGAGCCGACACCGCCCAGCCCCAGGACCATGACCGTCGCATCCTGGAGGCGCTTCAGGCGCTCCTCGCCGAGGACAAGCTTCAGGCGGTCGAACGGCGTTTCGGCAGTGGCATTTTCGGGCATGGTGAAGCGCTCCTTGCATGAGTCTGTATCGGATGAACTCACATGCTACCGCATCGGTGAGATGCACGACATGTTGCGTATCGAGTGGAATGAGATAAGGCCTCCCCTCCGTAAGGAAAGGAGGCCCGCATGAGGCGCTTGCTTGTGTCCGTGTGGGCAGCTGCCTCAAGGTCTTTGCAGCTATTCGCTCTTCCCATGGAAGCGGTCGAGCAGGTCCTGATACTCGGCGCTGCGCTTGCGGAAGGCGTAGGTGAATGTGAGCGTGAGGATGGCAAGCGTGATGAGGTAGAGCCCGGCAAAGCCTGCCCAGGCCGCAGGCATTCCATCGGGCAGCCAGGAGCCGAGAAGGGCACAGAGCGCAAGGACCAGGAAGTATGAGATGCCGAAGCCTGCAATCCGTCCGCCGTAGCTCATATGCAGCGCCGGCCTGAAATTGAACCAGAGCTGCTGGAGGATGCCTCCTGCCAGCATGCCGAAAACGATGCTCAAGATCCAGCGGAGATCTGCTGCGGCTGTGCCTTCCGCAAGCATGGCAAGGGAGCAGGCAATGACTGCTGCCACGGCCCAGCTGGATCCCACGAAGACGCCCATTGCGATAGCGGCTCCTGCGTGCTCGTGGAGCTCTCCTGCAAAGACGCCGTAGGTCTTGTTTGTGTTGGTGCTGCTCATTTCCGGTCTCCTTTCTGGGGGATGCCGATACGTTCCTTCACCTCTGCCACGTGGCTTCTGGTCACCAGGACCTCTGTGCCATCTGCAAGGCCAAGCACGAGGCGGCTGCCGAACTCGGGACGGATCGTGCGTGCCCGGTCGAGGTTAGCGATGCTCTGCCGCGAGATGCGGACGAACAATCTGTTTGGCAGCTCTCCTTCGAGGGCAGAGAGCCGCTGTGCTGCAAAGAGCGTCCGGCCATCTGCCATATGGAGCAGGGTCTCCTCGTCTGCTGCCTCGAGGGAGCAGATATCGGATATGGCAACACGCTCCTTCGAGGTGCCTGATCTCTCCCGATAGGCAAATAGCGTATTTCCTATGCCCTGCAGTGCCTGCGCGATGCGCTCTGCCTCCTTGTCCTTGGGGGCAGAGGCGATGGTGACTTCGGGCTCAGGGAGTTCTGGTCTGGTGATGAGCTTGAGCTTCATGATGTGCGCCTCCTTCTCTTTCTGGCTACAGCTTACGGGATGGACGATAAGCTCTCTGCCAGCTGCAGCCGAGATGCACGAAGAGGGGAGCGAGATGCAATGCCCTTCTTGAGATTCTGCCAGCAGCAGGCGATTGGTGCTGGCCGAACGCTCAGGCAGGAGGCTGCTGCTGAAGCACATATCGAGATGGTTCTGCTGGGCGCAGGGTCTGTGAAAGATGAGACATGCAAGTTACTGAATATTATGTAACTATTCGGATGAGATTCTGGCATATCAAGAGACCTTTGTTTCAGAAGTCTACATCGGTACGAAGGGATTATGCATTCGTACGGAAGCTGATGGTCGATGACGGCGAGGTCTCAGGGGCATGCAAGCAGGATTGAGAGGCATGCTGGAGGTGCGATGGCCGCAGCGGTGGCCCTCTCGGCGAGCCTCGCTGCTGTGCCGGGGAAGGCGCTTGCAGAGGATGGCAACGCATCCACGTCCACAGATGCAGGCACAGGGACGGAGCAGGAGGCGACAGGCGCCGCTGCGCAGGAGGCAGGATCGCTAGCGCTCGCGCTATAGGTGCTGAATGGGAGGCGGAGCTCTCAGGGCTCCGCCTCCTTTCGTTTCGGCATCTTCTGCTGACTGCATGTTCCTGCTGCCGGCACGTGTGGACCCTTGAAGCAACATCCTCAAGCGTCTGCCTGCTCTAACCTCATCGTGGTATCGTAAAAGGTCCATGCCGGACAGATATCTGGCATGAGGGAAAGCCAGTCTCGGACGAGGCGCGCGCTCAATACACGAGTGCCAACGCGGTCGGACGGGACCTGTCGGAAGGTACGTTGCTGTGAAAGAGATGCCGAAGACCTACGATCCCCAAGAGCATGAGCCTCAGCTCATCCAGCAGTGGATGGATGCAGGCTGCTACCAGAGAAGCAAGGGCGTAGGCGACTGCACCGTCGTTATCCCGCCTCCCAACGTGACGGGAATCCTGCACATGGGCCATGCAATGGATGACTCCATCCAGGATACGTTCATCCGCTACAGCCGCATGAGGGGCCGTTCCACCAGGTGGATCCTGGGCACCGACCATGCTGGTATCGCCACCCAGACCAAGGTGGACAAGAAGCTCAAGTCCGAGGGCAAGAACCGCCTTCAGATGGGCCGCGAGAAGTTCATCGAGGCCTGCTGGGACTGGACGCATGAGTACGGCGGAACCATCGTCAGCCAGATCAAGCGTATGGGCTGCTCCATCGACTTCTCCGATGAGAAGTTCACGATGAGCCCCGAGTTCTCCCGTGCCGTGCGCAAGGTCTTCTGCGACTGGTACCACGATGGACTCATCTATCGCGGCAAGCGCATCGTGAACTGGTGTCCCTCCTGCCGTACCGCCATCTCCGACGACGAGGCAGAGTACAAGGACGAGAAGGGCCATCTGTGGTACCTCCGTTATCCTCTGACCGAGCCGGTCGATGGTATCGAGTACATCACGGTCGCCACGACCCGTCCTGAGACGATGCTCGGCGATACGGGCGTTGCCGTGTCTCCGCAGGACCCCGAGAAGCAGAAGCTTGTCGGCAAGACCGTGATGCTTCCTATCGTGAACCGCGAGATTCCGATCTTCTCCGACTGGCACGTCGATGCAAACTACGGCACTGGCTTCGTGAAAGTCACGCCTGCACATGACCCGAATGACTATGCCATGGGCCAGACGCACAATCTGCCGCAGATCAACATTTTCGATGAGACGGCACACGTTGTGGATGGCTACGGCGAGTTCTCCGGCATGGACCGCGATGAGGCCCGTACCGCTATCGTCAACTGGTTCGATGAGCACGGCCTGCTCGATCACATCGAGGAGCTCAGCCACTCTGTCATGCACTGCTACCGCTGTGGCACCGCGCTCGAGCCCTGGCTCTCTGAGCAGTGGTTCGTGGCTGTGGACAAGCTCAAGGAGCGTGCAGCTGAGGTCGTGCGCGATGGGGAAGTCAAGTTCCATCCTGCCCGCTGGACGCAGACCTACCTTACCTGGATGGACAACCTCAAGGATTGGTGCATCTCCCGCCAGCTCTGGTGGGGCCACAGGATTCCGGTCTTCCACTGCGACGACTGCGGCTGGGAAGACGCCCTCATGGAGGACCCCGAGGTGTGCCCGAAGTGCGGAAGCAAGAACATCCATCAGGACGAGGATGTCCTCGACACCTGGTTCTCCTCTCAGCTCTGGACCTTCGCGACACAGGGCTGGCCTGACCATCCGGAGGAGATGGAGGGGCATCACCCGACCAAGGTCCTCGTGACCGCCCGCGACATCATTGCCCTCTGGGTTGCCCGCATGATCATGAGCTCGCTCTACTTCACGGACGAGGTTCCGTTCCACGACGTCTACATCTACGCCACGATCCTTGCCAAGGATGGCAGCCGCATGTCCAAGTCCAAGGGCAACGGCGTGGACCCGATGGACCTCATCGAGAAGTACGGCGCTGACGCTATGCGCTTCAACCTTCTGACGCTCATCACGACGAACCAGGACGTCAAGTTCGATGCCAACATCGACAAGAAGACGCGAAAGCTCATCGACTCGCCGCGTACCGAGCAGGCACGCTCCTTTGTCACGAAGATCTGGAATGCTTCCCGCTTCGTGCAGATGAACCTCGACGGCTATACGCCGGGCGCCCCGAAGGCAGAGACGGCAGAGGATGCCTGGATGCTTTCCCGCCTTGCCAAGGAGGTTGCAGAGGCTACCGAGCAGCTCGAGACCTACAACTTCGGCGACTACGCCAGGAATCTCCAGAGCTTCTTCTGGGGCGAGGTCTGCGACTGGTACATCGAGCTCTGCAAGGGCCGCCTGCTTGATGGCACGCCCGAGGAGAAGCTGCAGGTCCAGCGCAACCTCGTGTATGTCCTCGATGTCTCGATGAGGCTCCTGCACCCGGTCATGCCGTTCGTGACAGAGAGCGTCTGGGATGCCCTGCCGGCATCCGGCCTCGATGACCACAGCGCCAAGTTCCTGATGGTCGCCAAGTGGCCTGAGCCCGACGAGCTTGCACAGTTCGTGAACGAGCGCGCAGAGCATGACTTCGATCTCGCAAAGCGCGTCATCTCCGTCGTGCGCTCCACCCGTGCCCGCTACCGCCTGTCCCCGAAGGCAGAACTCGACGTGGCCGTGAAGTCCACGCCGGAAGATGCTGCCGTGCTCGAGTCCCAGCGTGACTTCATCACGAGCGTCGGCCGTGTCGACCAGCTGGCGCTTGGTGCCGAGCAGACGAAGCCTGCGGGCTCTGTCTCCGTGGCTGATGGCTCGCTCGAGATCTTCGTCGCCCTGGGTGGCCTCGTCGATCTCGATGCCGAGGCAAAGCGCCTCAAGAAGGAGCTTGCCAAGGCAGAGAAGGATCTTGCTTCCGTCGAGCGCACGCTCGGCAATGCAGGATTCGTTGCCAAGGCAGCGCCTGAGGTCATCGAGAAGAAGCAGTCCCAGAAAGCAGAGCTCACCGCTACGGTAGAGCAGCTCAAGGCCCAGATTGCCGACTTCGAGTAGCAGCTGGAACATATCGTCTAGCCAGGAAGGCCGTGCCGTGAGGTGCGGCCTTCTTCGTGTGCTCAGGGCGTGCGGCGGCCAGGGCAAAGAGCCCGGCAACCTTTCGGCTTCTGCAAGCGCGGAAGCGTATGGTGCGGCCGGATCAAGATCTCCATCCCTGCTGCAAGATGGCCGTTCCTGATGCTGTCAGCCTACACCGGCGCCGCTTGTCTGCTGCAAGACAGTGAGGCATTGTCGGTGCATCTCTTTTACAACCGCTGTCGGAAGCTGACAGCAGCAGCCGCTCTGTCGCCGGCCCCTGCGCAGCTGCATGCCGCAGCGCAGCAATCCCATCCTCGGACAGGCCAAGCCCACAGGCCTTCTGCAGGCTGCCCTGGAGCGTATGGCTCAGGTGCCGCCTTGACAATCCAGGCCTCCATCTTGGCATTCGTTTCAAGGGGCAGCAGGATGGCATGCATGGCTGCATCACGCCAGCAGGGAAGCTTGAAGGCATGCCAGGTGCCTTTCGGCTGCATCAGGTCCATAGGCTTTGGCTATGGATGTGCGTGAAGAACCGATATGGGCGCACACAACTGCCATATATCAGGATTGAGGGTGCAGCAGTGGGCTTTGAGGTACACAATGGAAGCATGGTCAGATCGCCCCGTGAAACCCGGTAACCATTGGCAGGAGCCAAGAAGCGAAAGGAAGCCAAGATGGCAAAGTCAGATATCGAGATTGCACAGGAAGCAACGATGCTTCCTGTCACCGAGGTCGCAAAGCGTGCCGGCCTCTCGGAAGACCAGCTAGAACTCTATGGACGCTACAAGGCAAAGGTCGACATCCATGCCCTGAAGGACCTTCCCAAGAAGGCGAAGCTCATTCTCGTGACGGCCATCAACCCGACGCCTGCGGGCGAGGGCAAGACGACGACCTCGGTCGGCCTCGAGGATGCTCTCTGCCGTCGTGGCAAGAATGCACTCCTGTGCCTGCGCGAGCCATCCCTCGGACCCGTCTTCGGTATCAAGGGCGGCGCTGCCGGCGGCGGCTATGCCCAGGTCGTGCCGATGGAGGACATCAACCTCCACTTCACGGGCGACTTCCATGCTATCGGCGCTGCGAACAACCTCTGTGCTGCCATGCTCGACAACCACATCAAGCAGGGCAACGCTCTCGGCATCGACCCGCGCCGCATCGTCTGGAAGCGCTGTGTCGATATGAATGACCGCCAGCTCAGGAGCATCGTCGATGGTCTTGGCGGCGTCGGCAATGGCATGCCTCGCCAGGATGGCTTCGATATCACCGTTGCCTCTGAGGTCATGGCTGCCTTCTGCATGGCATCGGATCTGATGGATCTCAAAGAGCGCCTCGGCCGCATGGTCATTGCCTACACGTATGACAGACGTCCGGTCACAGTCTCAGATATCCATGCCCAGGGCGCCATGTGCGCGCTTCTGAAGGATGCTATCAAGCCGAACCTCGTGCAGACGCTCGAGAACAACCCGGCCTTCGTGCATGGAGGTCCGTTTGCAAACATTGCCCACGGCTGCAACTCTGTCGAGGCGACGACGACGGCCATGAAGCTTGCCGACTACGTTGTCACGGAGGCAGGCTTCGGTGCCGACCTCGGCGCAGAGAAGTTCCTCGATATCAAGTGCCGCGCTGCCGGCATCGCTCCTTCCTGCGTCGTGCTGGTTGCGACCGTGCGTGCCCTCAAGTACAACGGCGGCGTGCCGAAGGCAGAGCTTGGCCACGAGAATCTCGAGGCGCTCGAGCGCGGCATCCCGAATCTCCTTCGCCATATCTCGAATATCCGCGATGTCTTTGGCCTGCCGGCTGTCGTTGCAATCAATGCGTTCCCGACCGATACGAAGGCAGAGCTCGACTTCGTCGAGCAGAAGTGCCATGAGCTCGGCGTCAACGTCGCGCTCTCCGAGGTCTGGGCCAAGGGCGGCGAGGGCGGACTTGCGCTTGCTGACGAGGTTGTGCGCCTCTGCGACGATCCGGGCGAGCTCAAGTATGCCTACGAGCTCGACCAGCCGATCTCTTCCAAGATTGAGGCCATCGCAAAGCGCATCTACCATGCAGACGGCGTCGACTACACGTCCTCGGCACAGAAGCAGCTCGCCCAGCTCGAGGAGCAGGGCTTCGGCGGACTTCCGGTATGCATGGCAAAGACGCAGTACTCGTTCACGGACGACCCCAAGAAGCTCGGGGCGCCCGTTGGCTTCCGCATCACGGTCAGAAACGTGAAGGTATCTGCTGGTGCTGGCTTCATCGTCGCCCTTACCGGTGACATCATGACCATGCCGGGACTTCCGAAGGTGCCTGCAGCAGAGAAGATCGATGTCACGCCGGACGGAAAGATCGTCGGCCTCTTCTAGAGCAGCATAAGATTCGAAGATAGTCAGCAGAGGTCCGGGGGCGCACAGGCAGGCACCCTCGGCCTTGTTGCTGCGCAGACAAGGAAGAGACGTGACGGAACCAGAAGAGAAGAGAATGCGCGACTGCACGGCCGAGGAGCTCGTGGAGGCGCTTGCCTCGAAGGAGCCGACGCCAGGCGGCGGTGCAGGGGCAGCCACGGCAGCAGCGGTGGGATGCGCCCTGGGCGAGATGGTCGCAAACCTCACGCGCCACAAGCGCCGCTATGAAGAGGTGCAGCCGAAGATCGAGGAGTATCTCCCGAAGCTCGAAGAGCTGAGAGGCCGCATGTTCACGCTCGCAGAAGAAGATGCCGAAGCATTCAGGCCGCTTGCCCGTGCCTATAGGATGCCGCGGGATACCGAAGAAGAGAAGGAAGAGCGCACGCGCGTCCTTGAGGAGGCGCTGCGCCAGGCATCGGAGCCGCCTGAGCATCTGATGGAGGCCATCTGCGAGGCGATCGTGATTGTCGACGATCTCACGAAGATCGGTTCGAAGATGGCGCTTACGGATGCAGGGGCAGGCGCAGCGCTGCTCTCGGCGTCGCTCAAGGCAGCCTGTCTCAATGTCTTCATCAATGCGAAGGCAATGAAAGACCGCGATTATGCAGAGATCCTCGTCTCCCGTACCCAGGCCATGCTCGAAGATGGCTGTGCCAAGGCTGATGAGGCCTATCTCAGAGTGGAAAGAGGAATCAGATGGCAGAGGAGCTGAGAGGGGTACCGGTTGCCCGTGCGCTCACCGAGGAGCAGGCAGCACGGACCGAGCAGCTTAAAGGCGCGGGCATCGAGCCCTGCCTTGCCTTCGTGCGTGTGGGGGAGCGCCCGGACGATATCTCCTACCAGCATGCCGCAGACAAGCGCTGTGCCAAGGCGGGCATCGAGACGAAGCTCTTTGCACTGCCGGAGGATGTCACGCAGGATGAGGTCGAAGCGACAATCCGCAGCATCAATGAGGATAGCTCGATCCATGGCTGCCTCATGTTCCGCCCGCTTCCGAAGACGCTCGACGAGAAGGCAGCGGCAGCCGCGCTCGATCCTGCAAAGGATGTGGATGGCATCACGGAAGGCTCGCTCTACGGCGTCTTCTCCGGCAGCCGAGTGGGCTTTGCTCCCTGCACGGCAGCTGCGGTCGTCGCGATGCTTGACCACTATGGTGCCGCGCTTGATGGAGCCAAGGTCACGGTCGTCGGACGCTCGCTTGTCGTGGGACGCCCTCTCGCCTCGCTCCTGCTCGGGCGCAATGCGACTGTGACGCTCTGCCATAGCCACACGAAGGATCTCTTTGCAGAGACGCGTGCAGCGGACATCGTCGTTGCCTGTGTCGGCAGGCCCCAGATGCTCACGGCCGATGCCTTCCGTCCTGGCCAGACTGTCATCGATGTCGGTATGAACTACCTTTCCTCGGAAGGCCGCTTTGTCGGCGATGTCGCCGAAGAGGCGAAAGAGATTGTGGGTGCGCTCACGCCGGTGCCGGGAGGGGTCGGCGCGGTCACCTGCGCAATTCTTGCCGAGCACACGATCGAGGCAGCAGAAAGGACCAAGGCTGAGGCATGAGGGAATCTTCGACATTCGAGCCGGCACATCTGACCGGCACCAAGGACGCCTATGGACGCGAGCTCAACGATCAGGGCTTTGCCGAGATCGACGAGGAGCGCCTCGAGCATGCCGTGCGCGAATTCCTGCTGGCGATAGGCGAGAACCCTGACCGTGAAGGCCTCAAGGAGACGCCGGCACGCGTGGCACGGGCGACCGAAGAGCTGCTCTCGGGCATGTGGGAAGAGCCGAAGGCGCATCTGAGGAAGCAGTTCGAGGCTCCTGATTCAGATGAGCTCGTCGTCGTGCGCGACATCCCGTTCGAGTCCTTCTGTGAGCACCATATCCTGCCGTTCCGTGGCACAGCTGCGGTCGTCTATCTGCCGAAGCATGGACGGATCTGCGGCCTCTCGAAGCTCGGGAGGCTCGTCCAGGGCTATGCCCATCGCCTCCAGGTGCAGGAGCGCCTGACGGCCCAGATTGCAGATGCCCTGATGGAAGAGCTCGACCCCGAAGGTGCGCTTGTCGTCCTCTCTGCCGAACACAGCTGCATGACCATGAGGGGCATCAAGAGCACCGGGTCCCTCACCGTGACCGAGGCAGCGCGTGGCGTGCTTGCGGATGATTGCGAGCTCAGGCGCGAGGCACGCGAGCTTGCGGGAGCTGGCAGAAGCAGCAGATGATGGAAGCAAGCATGGCAGATGCCCCGGCAGAGCGCCTCTCGTCTCTCGAGGAGCGCTTCTCGAGCCATAGCTATGAGGGCAGAGGACCTGAGCTCCTCATAGAGGAGGGCAGCATCCCCATCCTGGTCTCGGCGCCGCATGCGGTGACGCAGACGCGGGAGGGAAAGGACAAGCGTGCAGAGATCCTGACAGGCGCTCTCGCGCTCTGGCTCCATGAGGAGGCAGGCGTCCATGTCTTCTGCCACGCAAGGTCAGACGGGCACGATCCGAACTTCGATGCCTTCGAGGAGAACACGTACCAGAGAGAGCTTGTCCGTTATTGCCTTGAGCATCGGATATCCTGCGTCCTCGATCTCCACGGTGCTGCGTCAGATCGCGGCTTCGGTGTCGATATCGGCACAGGCGGCAAGGAGCATCCGTCCCTTCTAGGACACAAGTTCCTTCTCGACCTGATGGATGCCTCGCTTGTCCAGACGGTGGGGGAGCTCGGCCGCTTCGACGATGCAGTCGTGCATGACGGCGTGTTCGCGGCGGCAGGTCCTCATACGATTGGAAGGAATGTCTCCGAACGAGCCCAGGTGCCCACGCTCCAGCTCGAGGTGAACGGACAGCTCCGGAATGTGGCAAATCCTTTAGCAGTCGCTGCCCTGGCAAAAGGCCTTGCGCTCTTCTGCCTCATGGCAGGACGCTGGGACAAGGAAGCTCCCGATCCTCAGGTCATGCACCTCTTCCAGGCAAAGGAGCAGCTGCCCCGCGATGTCTGCTATCTCAGTGCAGGATCTCATGAGGGCATTTCAGGTACGCTCTGCCTCCAGGGGCCTTCCGGAGAAGCTCCGCTCGTCCATGTGCGCATGGCTGACAGCGCCTATGCAGAGGCAAAGCTGGCATCTTCTGCTGTGGGTGAAGATGCATGCCCATCTGCCATCTTCCTGCCGAACCGCATGACGAAGCGGCTCTTCGGAGGAGCTTCTGGCCAAGGGCTCCTCGAGCCGGAAGCCGGGATGCCTGTGCTTGTCCAGAGGACGCCTGCCCGTGCCTGCATGGTCCGCGTTCCTGTTGCAGAGCATGTGGACAGGGTCTATGTCTCGCATGATGTGGCTGAGTGGATCGAGAAGGAGACGGGGGATTCCGCACGTCCGAAGGAGTGCGTGCTCTACTCGCGCGTATCGGATACGCAGCTCGTGATTGACCCTCATGGCGCCGACTATGCACCCTATGCGCTCGTGGCGCATGAGGGGAGCGTCTATGTGCCGCGCTACTTCAAGACCCTGCTCGGTATCGGACAGCTGCCAGTCCATCAGATCCGGCAGGAGGAGATGGAGCTTCTTCTCGACCGTGCGGATGCGGATACGTGCGAGCTCATGAGGAGAAGCTATAGCCCGAGCACGACGCGTTCGGACCCGTTCTGCCGTCTTCGGGAGGACTGCTCGGGCGACGACCTCAGGCGTCTCGCCCAGGCCGAACGTGCGCTCGGCGTGGACAAGGCCCTCGAGCTTGTCCTTGTCGATGCGCCGAAGGCAAAGGAGAAGGGGCGCCTGGGCCGCATCGAGGATGCCTTCCTCGACCGGTGGATAGGCTCCCGCAAGCTCTGGCTCCTTTCGACCTATGCGAAGGACGAAGACGATGCGAATGGCATCGCCCGCCTCTCTCCCGACCTCATGAAGCTTGCGGGCGTCGAGGACAATGACCGAATCTGTGTGCGCTTCGGCAGCGCGCAGGCTCAGCTCCGCGTGCTTGTGGATGAGGGCATTGATGACTCGCGCGTGAGCCTGCCTGCTGGAACCCGCGCAGCCTTGGGCATCGACTCCGTGAACGATGTGGTCACGGTCGAGCGGAAGGAGTCGCATATCCTGAGACGCAGCATGGACCTCCAGCTCATAGCGCTTCTCGGTACGGTCATTGCGGTCTTCCAGCTCGATCTGGACCTGCCCATCCAGATTCTCATCTGCCTCGTCCTCTTCCCGATCATCTCCTGGGCTGCACTCAACGAAGAAAGGGTGAAGGTCAGATGAGGCTCTCTGGCTATCTGATAGAGCGCTACAGCGACATGGGCTCTGCCTATACCTGCCGCCGTCTTGTCGAAGAGGCGCATGCCCTCGCTATGGATCTTTCCATTACCGGCATTGCCGACATGGGAAAGACAGAGGATGGAACGCTGCTCTTTCACGGGGAGCCGCTTGCGCCTGCTGACTTCGTGGTGAACCGCTACAAATGGGGGCACCTCGTAGCGGCAGCAAATGCGCTTGCGAAAAGGAGCTACAACAGCATCGCCCCCTTCGCGCGCTATGTGGACAAGCATGCACAGGTGGAAGACATCAGCTCCTCTGCCTTCCGCATGCCGCGCTGGGTGCTCGCGCATGCCGGCGCCGGCTTCGAGACGCTTGCATCCGAGGTCGGCGTCCCCTTCGTCGCAAAGGGGCTTGCAAGCTCGGAAGGACGCGAGATCTGGCTCATCGAGGACGAGGATGACCTCGCGCGCCTAGAGCAGCAGGTGGGACCTGACCGCGAGCTTCTCTTCGAGCAGTGCATCGAGGAGAGCCTAGGAAAGGATATCCGTGTCTTCGGCATCCGCGGCGAGGCTGTGGCTGCCATGAGGAGGAAGGCAGAGCACGGATTCCGCGCGAACTATGCGCTTGGTGCTGAGCTCGAGAAGAAGGAGATCGATCGAGACATGCGTGCAGCGGTGCATGATGTCTGGAAAGAGACGGGGCTCGACTTCTTCGGGCTCGATCTTCTTGTGGACCATGCGGGCTACTGGTTCTGCGAGGTCAATGTGATGGCAGGCATGCAGGGAATCGAGTCCGTCTCCGGCGTCAATGTCGCAGGCCTCGTGATGCGTACGATCAGGGACGATCTTGCATGAGGAGAGACGAGGCAGAAGACTTCATCTATGCGTCGTATATGGCGGCTGCACCTCAGCTTTCCTTCGATGCACCTGACTCCGAGAAGCGGCACCCCGAGCTCACGCGCGATCTTCTGAGGAGCCTTGCCCATGCGGATACCGCTATCGTCACGGGCAGCAAGGGCAAGGGGTCGGTTGCTCGCATGGCAGCCGCGCTTGTCCAGACAGAGCGGCGTGTCGGGCTCATGACAAGCCCGCACATCAGGCGCTTCAACGAGCGTTTCTGCGTGGATGGAGTGCCGATATCGGACAGTGAGCTTGCAGAAGCGGTGACGGCGGTGGCGCCCGCCATAGAGAAGATCGAGGGCAAGCTCTTGCCCGGCGAGTTTGTGAGCCCCATAGGGATCGAGTGCGCGGCAGCGCTTGCGTGGTTCCGTACGCAATGCACTGGGGCAGACATCCTCGAGTGCGGCAAGGGGGCACGCTTCGACGATGTCACGAACGTGCCGCACCGCTTCTGTGCAATCAATACCATCTTCCTCGAGCATACGCGCGAGCTTGGCCCTACGGTTTCTGCCATCGCCGCTGACAAGGCCTATGCCATACAGCCTGAGTGCGAAGCCGCCTTCATAGGCCCGCAGGAGGAAGAGGCTCTGGTCCAGATTGCCCAGCGGGCCCGTGCGCTCGGCGTACCGCTTCTGGAGTATGGAAAGGACTTCGAGGCCACGGATATCCGCTGGGGCAAGGCAGGCATCATCTGTACGCTCAAGAACCAGAGCCAGGTGCTCGAAGACGTGGAGCTGCCGCTTCTGGGAGAGTTCCAGGCACGCAATGCGGCACTGGCGCTCGCGCTTGCAGAAGCGCTTCTGGGACATGAGCTCGCGGGGCGCAAGGTGCGCGAAGCCTTGGGCAGGCTCAGGATTCCGGGCAGGATGGAGCTTGTCTCGAAGGAACCGCTGCTCGTCGTCGATGCCTGCATCAACCGGGCAAGCGCTGAGGAAGCAAGAGAGGCGCTCGCCCATCTCGGCTGCGGTCCTGGTCTCATCGCAATCGTCGGCATTCCCGACGATAAGGACTATGCTGGCGTCGTGCATGAGATGGCGGGGGTGGCAGACGAGATCTGGCTCACGGCCTCCCAGAATCCGCACTACGTCTTCACGGAGAGGCAGGGAAGATGCCTTGCAGCTGAAGGGATAGAGACGCACTTCGCTCCGACAGTTGCTGGAGCGCTTTCGGAGGCACGTGCGACGGGATGTCCCGTCTGCCTCCTTGGCACGACGTCTGTCATTGCAGAGGCCGAAGCCGCCATCGCAAACGATTGAGATCAGCATGTCCAGGCATGCTTGAGAGGAGATATCAGTGGGATATACGCTTCCCTTCGCTGTGAAGGACACGACATACGACGAGGCGCTTGCAACCTTGAAGGGGGCGCTCCGTTTCGGCATCTCTCCGAGCTTGGATCCGGTCACGGCGATGCTCGAAGAGCTCCATGATCCTGACAAGGCATATCGTTCCGTCCAGATTGCCGGCACGAATGGCAAGACCTCGACGGCACGCTATACGGCAGGGCTTCTTACGGCAGAAGGTCTCAGCTGCGGCCTCTATACTTCGCCTGAGCTTGTGAGCTACAACGAGCGCATGGAGATAGGCGGCAAGCCCATCTCGAAAGAGGCGTTTGCCCATGCGGTTGCCGCAGCAGACGAGGCGGGCAGACGGGTCCTTGCCGCACGTGCGGCAGAAGGCTTTCCTCCCTTCGATATCACGGAGTTCGATCTTCTGACCGTCGCTGCCTTCGTTGCCTTCGCGGAAGCCGGCGTCGATGTCGCGGTTCTCGAGTGCGGCATGGGCGGCAGATGGGATGCAACGTCTGCCTGCCGTTCGATCGAGTCGGTCGCAATCACGGGCATAGGC
Source organism: Olsenella sp. AGMB03486 (assembly GCF_040884255.1). NCBI lineage: Bacteria > Bacillati > Actinomycetota > Coriobacteriia > Coriobacteriales > Atopobiaceae > Olsenella > Olsenella sp. AGMB03486. Next base: position 160,419 of record NZ_JBEVTM010000003.1, on the reverse strand, counting down.
CTCGACCATATGAAGATTCTGGGCGATACGCTCGAGAAGATCGCTGCAGAGAAGGCTGCCATCATCAAGCCGGGACGCACCTGCGTGCTCGGTGCCGGCACGGCGACCCCTGCAAGCGTCGAGGATGTCTTCCTCAAGCAGGCGAAGCAGGCTGGGGCTGTGCCGACGCTGCTTCGGCCCGAGAGGCTCGAAGATGCGGCAGGGGAGATGGAGAAAGGTGTGCCTGCTGCGCATCCCGACCTTCCCCATGCAAGCTTCCGTATCCGTGAGCTGCCGGGGCGCATCGGTGGCTCCCTCATCTTCGATGTCACGACGCCGCGCCAGACGCTTGCGGAGCTTGGCGCCTTGAAGCCGGGCTATCAGGCAGCAAACATCGCCTGTGCGGTCTGCCTTGCCGAGGACTTCCTCGGACGTGCGCTCGATCCAGACCATGCCTACGATGGCATCGTGACGACGCCGACGCCCGGACGCTTCGATATCGTCTGTCCGAAGCCGGTCGTCCTCATCGATGCCTGCCACAATCCGCAGTCGGTCGATGCCTTCCTCACAGCTGTCGCCGATGTGGAGCCAGACCGTGAGAAGAGGCCGTATCTTCTCTGCGCGGTACTTGCCGACAAGGATGTGGATGGCATCGTGGAGAGGCTCTCTGCTGCCTTTCCGAAGGTCGTCTGTGCACAGACCGCATCTCCCCGCGCCCTTCCGGCAGCCCAGCTTGCTGAGGTCTTCCGCGCCCATGGCAAAGAGCCAGAAGGCATCTATCCTTCGGTTCCTGAGGCGGTCAAGGCGCTCAGGGGCAAGTCCTTCTGCGCCTGCGGATCGATCACGACAGCAGGCGAGGTTGCTGCCATCTATCGTCCCTGGCTCAGGTAGCGGGTATCTTTACATCCACCTCCAAGACATGCGCAGTCTGGCGTGAAGGCTTGACGAAGGTCCTGCTTTTTGTGAAGATTGGCTCATGAACGCACCGGCGGCCGTGTTGTGGCCTGGGCATCTGCGTCCATAGCGGTATGCTTGTCTGCAATTGCCGAAAGAGAACGTGCGCAGGAATGCAGCATCGTCCCAGAACAGAAGGAGCGCCTTTCACATGCAAGAGCTTCTCGATCAGATCATTACCCCTGAAGTACGCATGGTGCTGTACCTGATGGTTGCCTGCGTCGTGATCCTCTATATCCTCTCGATCGTTTACGTGATCCGCGATGCACAGCGCCGTGGCGCCGAGCCCTGGTGGCTTTGGGCCATCATCTCGGTCATTCCTATCGTCGGCCTTCTTGCCTACGTGATCCTCCGTCCGAGCTCCTATCTCGTCGACCGCGAGGAGCAGGACCTCGATATCGCCCTGCGCGAGCACCAGCTCTCCCATTACGGAATCTGCCCGAAGTGTGGCACGCCGATCGACCGCGACTTCGTCGTCTGCCCGGTCTGCAACACCCAGGTCAGGAACGTCTGCCCGACCTGCCACCGTCCGCTGAATGCGGAATGGAAGGTCTGCCCGTACTGCCGTACGCGCATCCAGTAAGACCACACGCGAGAACGTTTCAGGAGCCCTGTGCCGGACGGCATGGGGCTCCTTTCTTGTCGGGAGAGGACAGCGTTTCTTCTGCTGAGGGCCTGTGCCGTACAGAGGCAGAAGCTTCGAGGCGGCCCCTGCGTGAGCGGGGCACTGCTATGCATGCAAGGTGTCCACGGCAGCAGATTGGCGTGTCAGAAAGAGAATGGGTGCTGCAAAGCCAAGACACACATACATGTGTGTCTTGCTCGGATCGGGACGTGGCTCCTCGTCCTTGTGCAGGCGGATGCCTGCCGCTCGGTCTCCGGCTGTGCCAGGCCATAGCAAAGGCAGGCTGCCGTCGATGCCTGAGAAGTCATGTCTCCGCACAAGAAAAGAGGGACGCACGGATGTGCGCCCCTCGCTGTCTTGCGGTCTCAGATGAGATCCTAGAATGCCGGCAGGACATCCTCGTCGTAGGTGTCCTTGAGGTAGGTCTTGAAGTCGTCGGAGGTGAGGACAGAGACCAGTGCCTTGATGCGGTCGTCGTCCTGCTTGTCGGGCGTCGTCACGATGTAGTTGGCGTACTGCTCGACAGCTGTGCCATCTGCTGCCTCGACAGCAACAGCGTCGGAGACATGCAGTCCTGCCTCGATTGCGTAGTTGCCATTGATGACAGCGAAGTCGACGTCCTGGAGCTGGCGGGGGACAGCAGCTGCCTCGACCTCGACGAAGTTCAGGCTGTGGGGGTTCTCTGCGACATCGACAGGCGTTGCCTCGAGGTTCTCAGGATCCTTGAGGGTGACAAGCCCTTCCTGCTGGAGGAGCAGGAACGCTCTGCCTTCGTTCGTCGGGTCATTCGGGACAGCGATCTGTGCACCATCTGCGATGTTCTTGAGGTCGGAGGACTTGCCGGCGTAGATGCCGAACGGCTCGTAGTGGATGGCGGCAACGCCGACAAGGTCGGTGCCGTTCTCCTTGTTGTAGTTGTTGAGGTAGTTGATATGCTGGAAGTAGTTGGCATCAACCTCGCCCGAAGAGGTGACCTGGTTCGGGATGATGTAGTCGGTGTACTCCTTGACCTCGAGGTCGATGTTCTGGTCCTTGAGCTTGGGCACGGCGAAGTTGTTCAATATCTCGGCGTGCGGCGAAGGAGAGGCTGCGACCGTGAGTGTCTTCGTCTCGGAGGCAGAAGAGCTCGCAGAGCCGGAATTGCCGCAGGCAGCGAGGACAGAGGAAGCGATGAGGGCGGCAGAGCCAGCGAGGAAGTTCTTGCGGGTGAGCATGGCTGATTTCCTTTCAAATCTTGTGTTTTAGGGTGCAAGCTACAAACGCAGGGGCGAAATGCCTTCTGCGGCAGTGCCATGTAGAGAAGTGGACAGGAGCTGAGCCTAGCGGTGGTCAATCGCCTTTGCGATTGCGTCGCAGGTGCTCTGGATGATCTGGACGAGGATGATCATGAGGACGACGGTGACGAGCATGACCTCATCTTCGTAGCGGTAGTAGCCGTAGCGGATTGCGATATCGCCGAGGCCGCCTGCGCCGACTGCTCCTGCAATCGCCGTGTAGCCGAGGGCCGTGATGAGGGTGATCGAGATGCCACGGACAATCGAAGGCAGGGCTTCAGGCAGAAGCGCAGAGACGACGATGCGTGGTACCGAGGCGCCGCAGGACTCTGCTGCCTCGATGGCATCCTTCGGGACCTCGGCGAGCGACTGCTGGACCATGCGGGCGACGAAGGGTGCGGTCGAAAGGACGAGGGGAGGGATGACGCCGCGGACGCCGGTCGTCGTTCCTACAAGCGTCCTTGTCATCGGCATGACTGCCACGAGCAGGATGATGAAGGGGATGGAGCGTCCCATGTTGATGATCCATCCAAGGACAGCGTTCAGCGCCTTGTGGGGGCGAAGGCCTGTGGGTTCGGTCACATAGAGGACGATGCCGAGGAAGAGGCCGATGATGTAGGCGAAGAACGTGGAGATCAGGAGCATTGCGAGCGTATCGGCTATGCCCTGTCCCAGAAGCGATGCATAGACATTGAGGAATTCCTGGAAGCTATTCATCCCAGCCTGCCTTTCCGAGAAGCTGCTTCGTCACGGTGTGCTGGGGATCTGAGAAGACATCTTGGACCGTGCCGGACTCGACGACCTTGCCGTGCACAAGCACTGCGACATGCTTGCAGATGTCTTCGACAACCTGCATCGAGTGGGTGATCACAAGTATCGTGACGCCCGTGCGCTCATTGATCTCGCGCAGGAGCTTGAGCACGGATGCGGTACTGGCCGGGTCGAGGGCAGATGTCGCCTCATCGCAGAGGATGTAGGCAGGATGGCACGCCAAGGCACGGGCGATTGCGACACGCTGCTTCTGGCCGCCGGAGAGCTGTGCTGGATAGGAGCCTGCCTTGTCGGCGAGTCCTACCTCAGCCAGGAAGCCTTCTGCCTCCTTCTTCTGCTCGGGCGTGACCTTGCCATCTGCAGCAAGATAGGGGAAGCACACGTTCTCGAGGGCTGTCTTCTGCGCCAGGAGGCCGAACTGCTGGAAGATCATCGCGACGCGACGCCTGTAGGTCCGAAGCGCTGCACCGGAGAGCCCCTGGACATCCTGTCCATCCACGACGATGGAACCCGACGTCGGGGTCTCGAGCAGATTGATGCAGCGGACGAGCGTCGACTTGCCGGCGCCGGACATGCCGATGATACCGAAGATGTCGCCGTCAGGAATCTCGAGCGAGACATCGTCCAGAGCATGCTCGGAAGAGGCATTGCCGTATTGCTTTGTTAGATGCGAAATAGCTATCACGATAGACTCCAGATCAGGATATACAGTAAGCGACTGACATCCCGCCGGAGGCCAGCCATCAGCTGCGCCCGGTCCTGGCCACGCATGAACGTAGAGCCAGGTGCCCGGGCTTGGGCATCTGCATCATCTGCGCGGAGTATGTCATCGTCTCAGTAATCATGATTTCAACCTTACAGGCGGCTTAAGGATTTATCAAGCTTGGGGGATACATGGAAAATAGGTATCAGGATATCTGAATTGTAGATAGCTCGTTCGGAGCTGCTTTCTGAGCCCTGAAGACCATGCAGATCGGGCCCATCCGTCACGAGTTCGTGGTATTTGGCCGCAGATGGCAAAGGCTTGGGGTCCTTCCCCAACGCTTCGTCTCCATATGTGGTAAAACTGTTGCCAGTTCGAATGAAAGGCTTGGCTTGATGCAGTCCATACAGTGCCTTCTGGCATACAGAAGAGCGGTTCCGGAGACTATGTAGGCGTCTGTCCCCTGACAGGCCTACAGGCCAAGTGACAGGCGCCATGAAATGCTCGGAGGCCGGAGATGCCGGCTGCCGGGCTCTTTTTGTGAACAGCGCAAGCAGCCATCAATGGAAGAGGAAATCAGATGAAGGTTCTGTACAACGACGGCCACGTCGCAGAATGCCCCGAGGACGAGGAGCTCCACGTAATCCGCCACTCCGCAGCACATATCATGGCACAGGCCATCAAGCGCCTATACCCGGATGCCGACTTCGCATTCGGTCCGGCAACCGACAATGGCTTCTACTACGATATCGACCTGCCTGAGGGCCAGAAGATCTCCGAGGAGGACTTCCCGCGCATCGAAGAGGAGATGCGCAAGATCTGCAAGGAGAACCTGAAGTTCGAGGTCTACGAGCTTCCGCGCGAAGAGGCCATCAAGCACATGCAGGAGCGCGGCGAGAAGTACAAGGTCGAGCACATCGGCGACCTTCCTGAGGATGCCCGCATCACGTTCTACAAGCAGGGCGAGTACGTCGACATGTGCGTCGGCCCCCACATCACCTATACGAAGGCGCTCAAGGCCTTCAAGCTCACGGGCGTCTCCGGCGCCTACTGGAAGGGCGACAAGAACAACAAGATGCTGACCCGCATCAATGGCATCGCCTTCCGCAGCAAGGACGAGCTCGAGGCACATCTGAAGCTCCTCGAGGAGGCGGAGAAGCGCGACCACCGCAAGATCGGCCAGGAGATGGAGCTGTTCATGATGAACGAGGCCGGCCCCGGCTTCCCGTTCTGGCTGCCGAACGGCATGCGCATCAGGAACTCCCTCATGCAGTACTGGATGGAGATGCAGGACAAGTTCGGCTATGACCAGGTGCAGACGCCGATCATCCTGTCCCGCAAGCTCTGGGAGACCTCTGGCCACTGGGACCACTACAAAGAGAACATGTACACGACGAAGATCGACGACGAGGATTACGCGATCAAGCCGATGAACTGCCCGGGTGCCTGCCTCATCTACAAGAGCAAGCCGAGGAGCTACCGCGACCTGCCGCTCAAGCTCGCCGAGGCCGGCATCGACCATCGCCACGAGCTCCGTGGTGCCCTCCACGGCCTCTTCCGTGTCCGCGAGTTCCAGCAGGACGATGCGCACCTGTTCATCCGTCCTGACCAGATCACGGAGCAGGTCACCGATGTCGCCCATCTGATCACGGCCTACTATGCGCAGTTCGGCTTCCCGTACAGGGTCGAGCTCTCCACGCGTCCCGACAACTCCATGGGCTCCGACGAGGATTGGGAGCGCGCAGAGCAGGGCCTGAAGGATGCTCTCGAGGCCATGGGCGTCGACTACAAGATCAACCCGGGCGACGGTGCCTTCTACGGACCGAAGATCGACTTCCACCTGCAGGACTGCCTCGGCCGCGAGTGGCAGTGCGGCACGATTCAGCTCGACTTCCAGCTTCCGCACAACTTCCAGCTCGAGTACACGGACAAGGATGGCTCCAAGAAGCAGCCGATCATGATCCATCGTGCAGGCTTCGGCTCCTTCGAGCGCTTCATCGGCATGCTCATCGAGCAGTACGCCGGCAAGTTCCCGACGTGGCTGTCTCCCTGCCAGGTCAAGATCCTTCCGGTCTCCGAGAAGACGCGCGACTATGCTCACCAGGTCGCTGACCGTCTGCGTGCTGCCAAGGTCCGCGTCAAGGTCGATGACCGCGACGAGAAGATCGGCTACAAGATCCGCGAGGCCCGCTCGATTGACCGTGTCCCGTACATGCTGATCATCGGCGAGAAGGAGGCCGAGGCCGGAAACATCTCCGTCCGCGACCGCTCGAACGAGACCGTGCAGCGCGACCTCGACGATTTCATCGCAGATATCACGAAGGAGATTGAGGAGCGCAGGGGCTAGTTCCCGCTGCTCTGGAACAATCCAAGGCATGAGAAAGGGAGGCATCCGGCGTTAGCCGGGTGCCTCCCTTCGTCTTGGAGGACGTTGTCTTGGCTAGACTCTGAGCCAGGAAGGCTGCTCAGAGGAGATGACACGCGTGCAGGCACGTGCACGGTCGAGCGTCACGACCGAAGAGGCCTGATAGCTTCCGGACGGCATGAGCTCGAGCGAGAGGGCTGCATCGACGGTGCGGCCATCGGAGAGTGCGAGCGGCAGGAGGAGCCTCAGGCTGTCGCTTGAGGGCTCATAGGCAGGGGTGCACCAGCGGTAGCTCGTACGGGCATGGACGAGCGAGGCCTGAAGTGCCTCATCGAGGTCGCGGCAGAGCCTGCGCCAGACGGAGGGGTCCTGTGCGAGTGCGTGGCCAAGCTTCGTCTTTGCCTGCATGCGTGTGGCAGGAGCAGAGCCAGCTGCAAAGAGGTCGTCGACAAGTGCGGCTGCTGGCGTCCCTTCGACCTGCGCGGCAAGCCAGGCCTTTGGCAGGCGTTCAGTCTCGCCGAGAAGGATGCCGTGATAGTCGATGCTCACGAGCCGTGTCGTATCGGGCTCGATGTCGGCAAGGGATGTGAGGTAGCGTGCAGGCTGGGGCAGCGGATTCATGAGGGCAACGAGCTTCTGGCCGAGCTCTCCTGCTCCTGCGACAGCGAAGCCGGCAAGCTGCCAGGGAGAGGGGTCCTGAGCCGTCGCTGCCGTGAGGCAGGCATAGATGTCTTCCTGGAAGGCGGTCACAAGGCCTGTGTTGAAGGCAGCGAATCCTGCTCCGGGCACCTGGAGGATCTTCCCTTCGTGCGAAAGACGCACGAAGGTCGAGACGAGATACTCGTGGAGGATTGGGTAGCGCTCGCTTCCGGCGCCGGAATCTGACCACACTTCTGGCGCAGCCATGCGTGCGAGCGTGGCAAGGACCGACTCCCAGGAGCCGAACGATGCGAAGTCGGAGAATGCGCGGTCAGGACTCTTGGCGGAATCGGCAGCACCCTGTGAAAGCAGATCGCTCCAGGCGCCTTCGTCGACATGCGGCAGACCTTCGATGCCGACCGCGTCATGGGCGTGTCCCGTCCCGTCATCGCCGTCGACGAGGATGAGCGACCACTGCTTGCCGGCAATCGGACGCGTGCTCCTGCGGATCGTAAGGCGGATGGGGCTCGTGCCATCTTCTGCAAGGAAGCGAATCGGGAAGCTCACGCGGCTCCTCGAGCCTTCGACCGCACCGGTCGCGAGGGCATGGTGCCAGTCCTCGTCGAGGATCTGCGTAAGGTCGATATCGAAGGGGAGCATGCGGGTGAGAAGGCTCAGAAGCTCGTCCTTGCAGTGAACCTCGGCTGAAAAGCTCCTGGGCAGGCTTCTCGGAAGCACGGACGCCTCCGGTCCCTCCTTGGCGGGCGCTGCTGGCGTCTCCTTTGCAGGAGCAACGGGCACAGGCGCCTGTGGCGCTTCCTGCACGGGGACATCTGCTGCCTTCGGCTCAGGGGCAGGCGCCGCCGCTGCCGGTTCAGGCTCAGGCTCTGCTTCGGCAGGCGTTTCAGGGGCCGCTTCTTCGTATGCGGGTTCCTCTTCGGCCTCAGGCTCGTCCGGAAGGGCACGGATCTCATCGAGCGTAAAGACATGGGGATGGCCGGCATCCTCGACTGCAGGGGTCTCATCTGCCTTTGGCTCTTCTTCCTCGGCTGCCACGGTCTCGGGCTTGGCTTCGGGCGCTGCCTGAGCTGTCGGCTCTGCTGCTTCGGGCTGCGCTTCTGCTGATGGAGTTTCAGGCACAGCTTGAGCATCTGCCTCTGGAGCCTTTGCCTTGTCCTGAGGCTTCTGTGTCTCTTCCGGCTTTGCCTTCTTCTGCTTCTTCTGGATATGGCGGGGCTTCACGGCCTTGAGCTGGGAGCCCTTCTTTTTCTTCCAGGGCTTTCCTGCCTTGCCCGATCCCTTTTCCTGGACCGGTGCTGCAAGCGCCTCGTCCCACTGCTCGTTCTGGACGATCGTGACGTAGCTCCTGCCTCCCTTGAAATCGGTGAGCGTCACGAAGTCGGAGCAGGCTGCCATCACATCGCGGTATGTCTCGAAGCCGAGGTCTTCTGGCTCTATGCCCTCGGCCTTGAAGAGCTCCTCGATCTTTGGCAGGAATATCTGGTGCCCTGTCCCATATTCCTTTGCAATGAGCTGATAGATATAGAGCTGGTGCCCAAGCTGAATCTTTGCCATCTTCATCATCCCAACAATGTCCCGCACAGGGACCGCGCGAATTCGAAACGTAAATAGACATACCCAAAAGTGTCTGTCTGCACATGCATCCATTCCCTGTCATGTATGGATGCATCGAAGACAATGCCCTTTCCAGCATGCATCGTGCATGTAACAGAGTACGCCTACGGACGTTTCCGTACAGAGATAGGGGCCTAATCTGCGTAAGATGGGAGATGGAAGGAGCTGATAGGAATGGATCAGACGCTGGAAGAGATTCTGAAGGGCTTCTCGAAGCGCCTCGGGGCGGCCAGGACCTGGATCGTGCCGGGAGGGACCGAGCATCTCTCTGAGGGACTGCCCCAAGGGGCAGTGCTTGGAGAGACGCTTGGGCACGTGCCCATAGCCTGTCTCGATGTGAAGGCAGAAGCTGCCAAGGCACAGGCAGAAGGAAAGCTCCTCGTCGTCGACAATACGATTGCGAGCTCCTATGGCTGCCCTGCGGTGCGTCTCGGTGCCTCTCTTGCAGTCGAGTCGCTCGATGCAGTGCTGGGATGGCTCGGAAGCGGTCTTATCGCCGTAAGCGTTGCGAAGGATATGCCGCAGGGTTTGCAGGATCTTGCCGCATCGTTCGACGAGAGGCCTGAGGTCTCGGGCAGGATGCTCGATGAGCTCGCGCGGGCACTTCGGAGCTTCGATGAGAGGAGACGCGCTGCTTCGGACAACGCACAGGTGGCAGCAAGCTATCTCGTCTGCCATCCGGCTGTGAAGGAGGTCCGCTACCCCGGACTCAAAGGAGATCCGACGCAGCCGATTGCGGCGCGCACGCTCCAGCGGGGCTTCGGGCCCTGCGTCGATTTCCGTCTCAGAAAGCCTCGCTGCGATGTGGAGGGACGCATCCTCTGCGCTCCAGGCAATGCCTGGGTGCCAGGAGGCATCGCCTCGAGGCTCTCTGTCGTGACCGATGAGGAGGGCGCCATCTGGACGAGACTTGTATGCGGGCATGGCAAGCCGGAACCTCTGATCGAGGCGCTCGAACAGACGCTCAAGTGATTCCATCCAAATGAAAAGGGCCGCCTTGGGCGGCCCTTTCTGTGTGCCAGGGAGATACCTATTTCGCTTTGAGGCTGCGGTAGGTCACGAAGCGGAAGGGGATGCCTTCCGGCGTCATATCCGTATCGGTCTCGTCGATGACTGTCCACGTCGGGTCGTCATCGAGGTTCGGGAAGAAGGCGTCGGCTTCGCGCACGCAGCCTGCCTTCGTGACGACGGCCTCCGTGCAATAGGGGAGCAGCTCTTCGTAGACACTGGCACCTCCTATGACCCAGACCTTGTCTGGGTCCTCATGCGCGACGGCGTGGAGAAGCTCGTCGATGGAGGCGACCTTCTCGGCTTCCGGATCGAGCGTCGTTCCGCCATGCGTGAGGACGATGTTGCGGCGGTTCTTGAGGGGGCGGCCTCCCGGGAAGCTCTCGAGCGTGCGGCGGCCCATAACGACGGTGCCCCCTGTCGTGCAGGCGACGAAGTGGTGCATGTCGGCCTTGTTGCGGACAAGCAGCCTGCCCTTGTTTCCGATGCCCCAGTCAGAGCAGACAGCGACGATTGCTCTCATGCGCGCTCCTAGATAGCGATAGGGATGTTCTTGATCTGAGGACCATGCTGGTAGTCCTCGACAATCAGGTCGTCCGTCGTGAAGGCATAGAAGTCATGCACGTCGGGGTTGAGCGTGACCTTCGGTGCCGGATAGGTCGGACGGGAGATGAGCTCCTCGATCATCGGCACATGCCTGTCATAGATATGGGCATCGGCGATCATGTGGACGAGCTCGCCTGCCTCCATATCGCACACCTGCGCCACCATCATGAGCAGGATGGCATACTGGCAGACATTCCAGTTGTTCGCCGCCAGGACATCCTGGCTGCGCTGCACGAGCACCATGTTGAGCGTCGGGCGGTCGGAGCCCTTGTCCTGCGTCACGTTGTAGATCGCGTTATAGGCGCAGGGGTAGAGATGCATCTCGTGCAGGTCCTGGAAGTTGTACATGTTTGTCATGATCCGCCGGGAGTACGGATTGTGCTTCAGGTCATAGAGGACACGGTCCATCTGGTCGAACCTGCCTTCGGGATACTCCGAGACCTGGCCGATCTGATAGCCATAGGCCTTGCCGATCGAGCCTTCCTCGTCTGCCCACTCGTCCCAGATGTGCGAGTGCAGGTCATGGATGTTGTTCGACTTCTTCTGGTAGATCCAGAGGATCTCGTCCATCGCGCTCTTGAGCGCCGTGCGCCTGAGCGTGAGTGCCGGGAATTCCTTTCTCAGGTCGTAGCGGTTGCAGACGCCGAAGCGCTTGATCGTGTAGGCAGGAGTGCCGTCCTCCCAGTGGGGGCGCACCTTCTGTCCTTCGGTCGTCGTGCCATTGTCCAGGATATCGCGGCACATCGCGATGAAGAGGTCATCGGCCTTGCTCATGGGCAGGCTCCTTTCTCAAATGAAGCTATCTAGCGGATTGGATACCAGTATTCATCGGAGCCGGAGTTCGAGCCCAGGCCGTTGCTGCCGGAGCCATCTCCCAAGCCGTATTCGTCGTTGTAGCCGTAGCCATTGCCGAGGCCGGAAGAGGAGCTGCTGTACGACTCATAGCTCGAAAGATAGCGGTAGATGAGGCCTGAGAGGCCAGCAGCGCAGCTCGTCGCTGCTGCCATGAGGCAGAGGACGACGGCTCCTGCGATGATCAGAGCTACCGGACCTGACTTTGCATTTCTGGGGTCATTCGTCGAGCTTGGACCGACTATAGGCGCCGGTGCTTCAGTGCCGGCGATCGTATCATCCATAAGGTCTCCTTAGAACTGTTCTGCCTGGATGATGTCTTCCCACGCAAGGCCGATGGCATTCACGAGGGAGCGGTCGGCCTCGAGCCAGTCCACAGAAAGAAGATCTTCGTGGGCAAGCCATCTGCCCGCCTCGTGGACCTTGAGCTCGGGCTCTGTGCCGGCAGGGACTGGTGCGACATAGACATCCATGGAAAGATGGAAATCGGGGTAGTCATACTCTACGGTATCGAGATACCAGAGCGTCGTGAGCTTGAGGCCAAGCTCCTCTTCAATCTCGCGGCGGCAGGCGTCCTCTGCGGTCTCGCCGGGCTCGACCTTGCCGCCGGGAAGCTCCCAGCCGTCCTTCTGGGCACCAGCGGCACGCTGTGCGGCAAAGATGCGCGCGCCATCGGTGATGAGGGCAGCGGCGACATGCTTCGTTTCTGCCATCAGAGCTCCTCTCCGGCAAAGCGCACGACCGCATAGCTCTCTCCGTCAGGAGCGGCGAGGTCCACGGCGTGGCCATCTTCTGTCTCGTGCACGATAGGCACGATCGTGTCGCCGAGCTGGGCGGCGCGCTTGTACTGGACATCGATCGTGTGCGGCAGGCAGGCGGCAGGAAGCGCCTGGACGGCGAGGAGCACGTAGTTCGCATTGTTCATGTGGTGGTTCGTGTCGAGGAACTGCTCTGTCACCTCGAAGGGATGCATCTTCGTGCCAGGTCCTTCTGCCTTGACCTTGCGGAGGAGCGGTCCGATCTCAAGCCTCGGCTCCGCCTCGTCCATATAGGCATACTCGGATTCCGGGACATTGATGACACGCTGGGCGGCAAGATCGAACATGAACCAGAGGGAATCTGCCTTCACGCAGGAAGTGCCGTCTGCGCGCTTCATCTCGAAGCAGCGCTTTGCCTGGAGGCCTCTCAGATGGTAGGCCCAGGTCGAGACCTCAATCTTCTCGCAGAAGTGAGGCAGGCTCTCGATCTCGATGTGCCAGGTGCCGACAATCCAGCCGAGATGGTTGCTCCGAAGATGGTCAAGGCCGATGCCGAGATGCTCCGACTGGAACGTGGAGCAGTCCTGGAAGTAGTTCATGAGGGCATAGAGCGTGAGCGTGCCCTCTCCATCGGATTCGCTGTAGCGGACCCTGCTATCGAATGAATACATGTGGGCTCCTTGTCTGGACTTCCAGACCATGGTGCCACAAAAAGATGCTGGCTCCCTTGAGCGCCTGCACTTAGTGCGAAAAGGGCAGCACTCAGTGCAGGACAAGCCTTCTCAGCTGGCAGGCATGCTCGGCGATGCACTCACGTGGCGTCGTCTCGTCGAGACGGGCGATGGTGAAGAGGAGGTCTGCTGCATAGAGTGCAAGACAGAGTGCCGCTGCTGCCATGCAGAGCCTCTGGTCTGCCGTGCTGAGCGTGCCCAGGATCGAGGGCTGCAGGATCTTCACGTCGATGACAGCAAAGAGGCCGAAGACCGAGCTTGCCTGCGGACAGACAAGGCCCCTGAAGTTCCCGGGAAACATCGAATAGTCCCACCATCTTCTGTTGAAGCGGCGCTCGAGCATGGCTCCTGAAGTGTATTCGAGCACGGTCGAGAGGATGCATCCGAGAAGGAAGAGGAGAAGGGTATCCTCGACCCAGCCGAGAGCGAGCCAGACAACAATGGCAGAGACGCCGTAGATCGGGCAGGTCGGCCCATAGAGCATGCCGCGGCGTTCGAGATGGCGAGAGGCAAGCGAGCAGTAGATGGTCTCCCAGACCCAGCCTCCGGCTGCGATGATGGCGCCAGAAAGCAGGAGGTGGGCAGAGGCTTCAGCAAGGGACACTACAGGCAATGTGTGCTCCTCTCGAGGGATTGGGTCTTCTTTGCCAGGACCTCGGCGACGCAGCTTGCCTTGTCGGCAAGCGTCACGACCCAGCCTTCGCGGGTCCTGGGCGGAATCGGCACAAATGGGAACATGTGATGGACGATCACATCCCGCTCGATTGGCGTGAGATCGAAGTCGCGCTCTGCATTGTGCAGCGCATGGAAGGGATGCGTGAACCCATGCCAGCGGTCGGGCGCCGTTGCGCCCTCGTGCCAGTCGTAGAGGAAATAGTCATGCAGAAGCGCGCCCGTGACGAGGTCTTCCATATGGAAGGAGAAGGGGAGCGCATGGGCGATGCGGAAGGCTATGGAGGAGACAGAGAGGCAGTGCTCTGAGCAGGTCGTATCCCCATGCTGGATGAAGGCATCCATCTGATGGAAGGCGGCAGTCGCCGCTACCGGCTCTGCCAGCTCTTCGAAGCTTCTCCCGTCCTTCATGTGCATCCTCCATTCGCAACCAAAAGAGAATTATTCCCAAAATGGGAAATAAATGCAAATCGGGAAACAGCCTCTCTCATGCTATGCTCAGATAGTCGAAGGGAAGCTATGGGCAAAGAGCGCAGAGGCGAAGACAGAAGGGTCATCAAGACACGCCGCGCGATACGCACGGCGCTCCTGGAGCTCCTGTCGTCCGATGATGCGGGAGATATCACAGCCCGCGATGTGGCTGAGCGTGCCCTCATCAGCAAGAAGACGTTCCTGGCACATTATGGAAGCGTCTCTTCTGCCATAGATGAGATGGAAGAAGAGGCCGTCGAGGCTATCGCCGATGTGCTCGACGAAGCGGAAGCAGTGGCAGACGAAGAGGGCTATGCACATGCCGCAGAATGCATCGCAGAGCTCGCCGAAGACCGTGCGTCGACCGTAGGCGCCCTCCTGCATACGAGGGTCAAAGACGATCTTGTGGCCAGGATCGAGCGCCTGGTGCATGATCGGGTCGTCTCTGCTGCAGGGCCTGACGCAGGGTCGCTCATCCCCGATTTCGTGGCAGGAGGCATCGTCTCTGCCTTCAGGCGCTGGGTCCAGGATGGAAGGCAATTTTGCGCAAGTGAGCTGGTCCATAAGGTATCGGCACTCCTGGGGATGCTCGGGCACGGTAGCGGCCAGAGCGAAGAGCCGACAGATATCGTATAGGACATCAGGGCCCGGAGCGTGGCTCCAGGCCCTGATTCATTGCGGGATGTCTTTGCCGCTACGCTTCTGGATAGGCGATCTCGTCGGTACCTGAGAAGCGGGGAGCCTCCGAGTCCTCTGCATGATAGCGGCTCATGGAGTCCACGATCATGCGGTTCGCAGCAGGATAGATGCTCGTCTCATAGGACGTGACCGTGCCTTCGATCACGTCGCCGTCCACCTGGAGCGGAATCGGCTCGGAAGAGACGACGCGGATATCCTTGCCGGTGAAGGTCTGGATCTGGGGGCGTCCGATGCTCTTGCCGCTTCTGTCGAGGATGCCGGCAAAGATTGGCTTCAGCACATGCACGGCGTCGCTTGTCTCAAGCACGATCACATCGAGCAGGCCATCGTCCATGCGGCAGTCCGGCACGATCTCGATATCGCCCTGCATCATTGCATTGTTCGCGACCATGCAGGTGATGCCATCGCATTCATGCACGACACCGTCAGCGAAGATCGTGAAGTGCGAGACGACAGGTCGGGGGTTCTCGAGGGCGGCTGCAAAGTAGGCAATCTCGCCCATGGACTTCTTGTTCGGGATGGCGGATGACATGAGCTGGGCATCGAAGCCCATGCCGCACATGAGGCCAAAGCCGCGGGAGTGCTCGGTTCCCTCAGCGTCGTGCCAGTGCACCTCGGCGATATCGGTGAGAGCCGTGTGCCCGACCCTGCAGGCACGCGCAAGCGCGGCAGGCTCCATTGCATTGCCGACATTTGCACAGAAGAGGTTTGCCGTGCCGGAGGGGAAGACGCAGGCCGCGACATCGCGGTAGCGCAGGGCATGGAGGAGGCCTGTGACGGTGCCGTCGCCGCCTGAAAGCACGCACACGTCGTAGTCCTCCGCATTGCGGACGAGCTCTTCGGGCGTCTCGCCGTCTGCAATCTCATGGAACGTGCAGGTGTCTCCCTGATGCACGAGAGAGCGCTCGAACTCGAAGATTGCGTCGGAGCCGAAGCCCGACTTGGGATTGTGGATTATGAGAGTTCGCATATATCCTCCCGGGGCGGGCCAGATGGGCAGCCCGGCCGCTATGATGGTTGAGGAGTGCTGGCGCTGCCAGCTTTCTTGCAAGTATACCCAGGGAACATCCCGAAGGAGTCGCGTGTATCTTACAGATGAAGCCGATGTCCGTGCCTTTGCAGAGCGTGCAGCCGCCTCGAGCGTGCTTGCGGTAGATACGGAATTCCTGCGCGAGAAGACCTACTATCCGCGCCTGTGCCTTCTGCAGCTTGCCACGGCAGAAGAGTCCGCTATCGTCGATCCGATCCTCGTGCAGGATCTCTCCTGCATAGCCGATCTCTTCCGGGATACGCGCATCACGAAGGTGTTCCATGCCTGCGGACAGGACCTCGAGGTCATCTATGCTGCCATGGGCTGCGTGCCCGACCCGATCTTCGATACGCAGGTGGCAGCGGCATTTCTGGGACACAGGCAGCAGATTGGCTACGGCCCGCTTGTCGAGGCCTACTGCGGGGTGCACCTTGCGAAGGCAGAGTCGCTCACGGACTGGTCGAAGCGTCCGCTCGATGCAGCGCAGCTCCGCTATGCGGAAGAGGATGTGAGCTATCTCCCGGGCATCTATGAGCGCATGCTCTCAGAGCTCGTCGAGAAGGGAAGGCTTGGCTGGGTGCTTCCGGAGTTCCAGAGCATGCTCGATCCTTCGAAGATCGTGACAAAGCCTGAGGAGGCCTACCTCCATCTCAAGCGATCCACCTCGCTCACGAAATCGCAGCTTGCGATTGCCCGCGAGATCTGCGCCTGGCGCGAGCGCGAGGCAGCACGCCTCGATGTGCCGAAGCGCTGGGTGCTCTCAGACGAGATCATCGTCGAGTGCTGCAGAAGGCAGCCGACGGTGCCGGCGCGGCTTCTGCGCATCCGTGGCACGGAGCAGCTCACGCAGGCCTCGATCGCAGCGGTCTGCAATGCCGTGAAGCGCGGCCTTTCTGCTGACATCTCCGATATCAAGGTCACCCACAGGCATGCCCGTCCCTCTGCCGAGACCGAGTCGGTCGTCGACCTCATGTATGCCCTGCTGCGCATCAAGGCGGACCGGTACGGGATCGCCTCGCAGGTCATAGCAACGCGTGACGACCTGCTCGAGTTCCTGAGGCACCCTGAGACGTCGCCGCTCTCCGCCTCCTGGAAGAAGGAGGTCATCGGAGACGACCTCACAAGGCTTCTCCAGGGCGAGATTGGCCTCACGGTGAAAGATGGGGGAATAGAGCTTCTGTAGCGTGCCTGTGCGCCTGTGTCAGATTCCTGTCGGATACTGGGTAGAAGATGGACACGTACACAGGACACAAGGAGTCGATTCATGCCGTACTACTATTTCTATGGGTTCGACCCGGCGTATCTTCTGCTGATCGTCGTCTCGACCATCCTGGGCATGGCAGCCCAGGGATATATCAGGAGCACATACCGCAAGTGGTCCAATGTCCCGGCATCGAGCGGCATGACGGGCGCGCAGGTTGCACGCCGCATGCTCGATGAGGGCGGTGCCTCCTCTGTCGGCATCACCGAGATCGGTGGCACCTTGACGGACAACTTCGACCCGAGGGACAACAAGCTCCATCTCTCGCAGGAGAACTTCTCTGAGGGCTCTGTCGCCTCGGTCGCTGTTGCCTGCCACGAGGCAGGACACGCCTGCCAGAAGGCCAAGGGCTATGTGCCCATGAAAGTGAGGACGGCGCTCGTGCCGGTCGTGAACTTCGCGACGAACGCCTGGACCGTCGTGTTGCTTCTGGGCATCTTCATGGGCCTCGCCGGCTTTGTCCGTCTGGCGCTCATCCTCTTTGCCTTTTCCGTCATCTTCGAGCTCGTGACCCTGCCGGTCGAGATCGATGCCTCGAGGCGTGCTGTGAAATACCTTGCAGCCAATGGCGGAGGCATCGACGAGAAGGGTGCGAAGCAGGTCCTGACTGCGGCTGCCCTGACGTACGTCGCAGCAGCACTTGTCTCGATCCTGCAGCTTGTCTATCTGATGGGACGCTACAATGACCGGAACTAGCGAGCTTTCAGACGAGGCGCTGAGCGTCTCCGAGGCGGTTGCTGCCGCAAAGGGTGCGGTGGCATCGGTCGGCACCTTCCTCGTCACGGGCGAGGTCTCGGGCTTCCGTGGCCCCAATGCCAGGAGCGGACACTGCTACTTCGAGGTCAAGGACGATGTGTCCTCGATGTCGGTGATTGTCTGGCGGGGCGTCTATGCCGCCTCCGGCATCCAGCTCAAGGACGGCATGGAGCTCCTCATGAAGGGCAAGTTCGATGTCTACCAGGGCTCGGGCAGGCTCTCCTTCATCGCGAGCAAGATCATGGTGTCAGGAGAAGGGCTTCTGCGCCAGCAGGTCGCAGCGCTTGCGAGAAAGCTCGAGCGCGAAGGCCTCATGGACCCCTCCCGCAAGCGTCCCATCCCGCGCTTCTGTACGCGTGTCGCTGTCGTGACCTCCCTTTCCGGTTCTGTCATCGAAGATGTGCGCAGGACGCTCAAGCGCAGGAACCCGCTTGTCGAGCTCCAGATGGTCGGTGCTTCGGTCCAGGGACCGGAAGCGCCGAGAACCATGGTGAGAGCCTTGAAGATCGCTGCAGCGGCAAAGCCTGATGCGATCCTTCTTGTCCGTGGTGGCGGCTCCTTTGAGGACCTCATGGCGTTCAACGACGAAGGGCTTGCGCGTGCCGTGGCAGCCTGCCCCGTGCCGGTGATTACGGGAATCGGACATGAGCCTGACACTTCGATCTGCGACATGGTGGCAGACAGGAGATGCTCGACGCCGACCGCTGCGGCTGAGTCGGTGGCACCGGCTCTGGATGAGATCGTGACGACCCTGAACGAGCGCCAGGTACGTCTTGGACGTGCCTTCGGGACAACGCTCGAGCGCGAAGGGGAGAAGCTTTCCCACGCAGAGCAGCTCATGAGCTCTGCCATGACAGGAAGGCTCGGTCGCGAGCAGGTGCACCTCGAGTCTCTGGCAAAGCACCGCTGCTTCACGGACCCGATGTCCTTCATCGAGGACAGAAGATCTCAGCTTGAGCTTTCCGAGCAGCGCCTCCACGACGCGATTCCGCATGCGCTCGAGCGGCAGGAGAAGGACCTCAGCCACATGGCTGTGCGCCTCACGGGTGCCGCTACCAGGATGCTCGTTCCTTACGAGGCAGAGGTGAAGCGTGCTGCAGCGACGCTCGATGCGCTCTCGCCCCTGAAGGTCCTGGGCCGTGGCTACGCAATCGCAAAGGACAAGGACGGCCATGTCGTGAGCGATGCAGAAAAGCTTTCGCCTGGAGACGAGCTCAACGTGATGCTCGGACATGGTACGGTGACGACAGAAGTGAAGGGCGTCGATGTTTCGGCGCAGACAAGATAGGAGATTTCCATGGCTGAAGAGCTGCCGAAGGTAGAGGACATGAGCTTCAAGGAGGCTTCCGTCGAGCTTGAGCGCATCGTGCGCTCTCTCGAAGCAGGAGACCTCGAGCTCGAGGATTCGCTTGCCCAGTATGCACGCGGCGTCGAGCTCCTGAAGAGCCTGCGCGACAGGCTTGCACATGCCGAGCAGAAGGTGCAGGTGCTCCTCGATGCCTCGAAGGAAGAGGTGGCGCCGGATACGACCGCTGCTCCCTCTACGGCATACCTGGACGAGTAGGTGAGGATTGCTGTCTGTGCCGAAGCTGTGGCATCCAAGCTCGGCTTTGCGGCGCAGCTGAGAGAGTAGACTGGACCCAACATCCGCGAATGGAAGGAGCAGGTGCTATGAGCGACTGCATTTTCTGCAAGATTGCAAACGGCGAGATTCCGACCGATATGGTCTACGAGGACGACCTAGTGGCGGCATTCAAGGACGTGAATCCGCTCACGCCGGTCCATGTGCTCGTCGTGCCGAAGAAGCACTACGCGAACATCGTGGACAATGTGCCGGCTGAGGTCCTTGCTGCGATGGCCCACGCAATCGACGTCGTGACGAAGCAGTATGGCCTCGACAAGACCGGCTTCCGCTGCATCACGAATACCGGCGACGATGCAGGGCAGTCCGTGCATCACTTCCACATCCACATCCTGGGTGGCAGGAAGCTCGACCCGGAGGCCGGCGAGGGCAAGAAGTAGCGAGCCTGAGGCGAGAGGCGCTGCGTAAGCAGCGCCTCTTTTGCTCTGCGGGATATGCATTGAATCCCTTGCTGAGAATGCATTTTTTTATGAAGCGATGGCGCTCATGCGAATAATGCGCCACCTTGCCGAGATGGGCACTGGGATGGGATATCTGCGGCAAGTAGAGTATCATTGACATGTCTGTGTTGGGAGGGCACCCTCCCTGAGAGAGGAGACTCATGATTGTACTTGTCATCAACGCTGGCAGCTCTTCGCTGAAGTATCAGCTGCTCGACACGAAGACCCGCGAAGTCTATGCCAAGGGCAACTGCGAGCGCATCGGTATCGATGGCTCCTTCATCGGCCACGAGGAGCGTGGCGGCGAGAAGCAGAAGCTCGAGGTCGCGCTTCCCGACCACAAGACGGCTGTGAAGCATGTCTTCGATATCCTCGCCGAGGCAGGCTTCGATACGGACAAGATCCAGGGCATCGGCCACCGCGTCGTTCAGGGCGGCTGGTACTTCCCCGAGTCCAAGGTCGTCACCGACGAGACCCTCTCCTGGGTCCGCGAGGTCGCACCGCTCGCGCCGCTCCACAACTACGCAGAAGCTGACGTAATCGAGATCTGCCGCGAGATGTTCCCTTCCATCGGCAATGTGATCGTCGCCGATACGTCCTTCCACTACAACATGCCTGAGAAGGCATGGCGCTACGCCCTGCCGCGCGACGTCGTGGACAAGCTGCACATCCGCAAGTACGGCGCACACGGCACTTCGCATCGCTACATCTGGAAGGAGACCTCCGAGTTCCTGAAGGGCGACGTGCACAAGCTCGTCTCCTGCCACCTCGGCTCTGGCGCCTCCCTTTCCGCTATCGAGGATGGCCACGACATGGACACCACGATGGGCCTTACGCCGCTTGATGGCCTCATCATGGGCACCCGCTGCGGCACGATCGACCCGGCTACGGTCTGCTACCTTCAGCGCGTCGGTGGCTACTCGGTCGACGAGGTCGACACGATGATGAACAAGCAGTCCGGCCTGCTTGCACTCTCTGGTGTCTCTTCCGACTCCCGCGATATCGAGGCTGGTGCCGAGAAGGGCGACAAGAACTGCCAGATGGCGCTCGAGATGTTCTACTACCGCACGAGCCAGCTCATCGCCGAGATGGCACAGTCCATGCACGGCTTCGACACGATGGTCTTCACGGCCGGCATCGGCGAGAACTCGGCAGAGATGCGCTACGGAGTGGCACACGAGCTCGAGTGGCTCGGCGTCAAGATCGACCCCGAGAAGAACGCAGTGCGCTCCGGCGACCCGCGTATCATCTCGACGGACGACTCTTCTGTCAAGGTCCTCGTCGTTCCTACGAACGAGGAGCTCATGATCGCCCTCGACGTCGAGGCACTCCTCGGCTAATCGCCCAGGCCCATATGGTCCTGAACAAGGCGGAGCTTCCTCCGGGAGGCTCCGCCTTTCTTATGGCTTCTTGGCTCGGATGCTGGAAGCCAATGTTTATAGAAGGGCCGATAGCCCGCCTCCATTGGCCGGCTGCCGAAGCATCAGAGGCTACAGATAGATAGAGAGACTGAACCTGTATATG
The DNA here is from genome assembly GCF_040884255.1 of Olsenella sp. AGMB03486. Classification (NCBI taxonomy): domain Bacteria; kingdom Bacillati; phylum Actinomycetota; class Coriobacteriia; order Coriobacteriales; family Atopobiaceae; genus Olsenella; species Olsenella sp. AGMB03486. Next base: position 139,024 of record NZ_JBEVTM010000003.1, on the reverse strand, counting down.
GGCTGAATGCACGTTTTCCATATCGCAGCCGCGCACTTCTCTTTTCCGACAGCCGTATCCACCCCTGCAAGGAGGCAGCAGCATGAAGAAGGAAACGCGTGACATCTTCATCCTGCTTGTGGTCATAAGCTTGAGCTTGTCGGTGACTGCGGGCTTCTGATTCTGAGCTGGCACAGGACACCCCGCTGGATCTCTAGATGTCCGTCCTTGGAGGCATGTGGGCTATTTCGGAAGCATCCTTATCAGTCTCTTCATCTTCCGGTCGCTGTGGAAGAGGCTTCCAAAGAAGGACTGATGCTGCCTGGCTCCGCATGATGTGCGCTGGGTTGTGTCCAGAGGCGGGGTTTCGGCAACAATGTGGAGGCCTGGTCCGAGAAGACGGACCAGGCCTCCATCTCATGCGTCTCTTGCAGATGAGCGCTTTGTCCCATTCCTGCGTTTCAGCAGCTCGCCCAGGCCTATCTCCTAGAACGGACGGATCGTGAAGGTGCGGGAAAGCTCTTCTCCCGGCTCGAGGAAGAGCATGCCGCGCTTCTTCTCGAACTCGTCGGTCTCGTCCTTGGCAGCAGCGATGCCGACCCAGGGCTCGACGGCGACGAAGGGTGCGTCGTTCTCGGCAGACCAGACGCCGAGATAGGGGAAGCCGTCGAAGGAGAGCTCGACACCGTGGCCGCTCTTCTTTCCGAAGAGCTGGACACGGTTTTCCGGTACATCGTGGAGCGTGAGCGTGAGATAGCGCTCGAAGAGGCCATGTGTGAGCGGAAGCGTATCGGAAGTGCCGAGCGAGGTCATCTGGCTGAAGTCCTCAAGGCCCTCTGCGTCGATGGCTGCGGTCTCGATATCCCAAGGCGCAGCGAAGCGGAGCTCATAGTCCTCAAAGGACTCATCTGTGCCGGCTAGCGGCACATTGAAGGCAGGATGGCCGCCGAGCGTGAAGGGAAGCGTCACCTTGCCCGGATTCTTCACGGTATAGGTCTGGGAGAGCTTCTCGCCGTCTGCTGCATAGGTCATCTCGAGCACCCAATCGTACGGGAAGCTCTTCTTCGTCTCATCGGTCGACTCCACATGGAACGTGACGGACGAGCTGTCCTTCTTTGCCACTGAATGCTCCATGTTTCTGGCAAGGCCATGGCGGGAGAGATGGATGTCGCCCTGCTCGCTCGTGGCAAACCCGTTCCTGAGCACGCCGACGATAGGGAAGAGGATGGGGGCGCATCTCGGCCACCACTTCGGATCCCTCTGCCAGAGGTACTCGGTGCCATCGAGTGCCAGGCTCATGAGCTGTGCGCCGTGGGAATCGATTGCAGCAGAAAGGGGACCGGACGAGATCTTTTCTATGGTGCTCATGGGCAGCTCCTTAAGGATATGCACGAAATGCAGAACGCAACCATCATAGCGCCGAAGCATGCTCACGGGTCCTCGTCCCGGCTGGCGGCACAGCAGACGGATAGATGGGCTGCAGACAGGGAAGGCGTCCTGTGTCCAAATGGACGGAAATGAAACGAATTGACGCATGTGCGGTACCCAGCAGGGAACAAGAAGTGAGGCGGGCAGAACGATTCCTGATTGGCTGCATGACGGAAACGCTTCCGGCATGTTAACGATTCAATGCAGTTTTTTGTAGTCCGCTAGAATTTTATGTGCTGGTTTCAAGGATGGTCTATCTGCGCGCAAGGTGCGCGCACCCGTTAGGAGGATGTATCGTGATCGAAGAAGAGCTTGCACACGCTGGCATTGCAGCGCATGAGGGCAAGGTGCTGGTCGACGCCGCTCCTGCCGTGCTTGTAGAAGAGGCCCTGAAGAAGGGCGAGGGCGAGCTGACCTCGACCGGCGCATTCGCAGTCTACACCGGCAAGTATACGGGACGCTCTCCGAAGGACCGCTTCATTGTCGATACGCCTGATGTGCATGACAAGATTGCCTGGGGCACCGTGAATGTGCCGATGAGCGTCGAAGGCTACCAGCACATCAAGGAGAAGATCTGCTCCTACCTTGCAAAGCGTGACCTCTATGTGATCCATGCCTATGCTGGCGCGAACAGGGCACACTCCCGCAAGTTCGAGGTCGTCTGCGAGCTGGCAAGCCAGGCACTCTTCTCGAAGCAGCTCCTCGTGCGTCCGACCGATGAAGAGCTTGCATCGTATGGCATGCCTGACTTCACGGTCCTTGCAGCTCCTGGCTGCAAGTGTGACCCGGCGGTCGATGGCACACACTCCGAGGCCTGCATCCTCATCAACTTCCAGGAGCATGAGATCTTGGTCCTCGGCTCCCGCTACTCGGGCGAGATCAAGAAGTCGGTCTTCTCGACGATGAACTACCTTACGGTCGAGGAGGACAACATCCTTCCTATGCACTCGTCTGTGAACAAGGATCCCGAGACCGGCGAGACGGCAGTCTTCTTCGGCCTTTCCGGCACCGGCAAGACGACGCTTTCTGCCGACCCGAAGCGCATCCTTGTCGGCGACGACGAGCATGCCTGGGGCGACGATGGCGTCTTCAACTTCGAGGGCGGCTGCTACGCAAAGTGCATCCGCATCTCTCCGGAGACCGAGCCTGACATCTTCAATGCCATCAAGTTCGGCTCTGTCTGCGAGAATGTCGTCCTCGATGACAAGCGCGTGGCCGACTACGACGATGCCAAGTACACGGAGAACACCCGTGTCGCCTACCCGATCGAGAATATCCCGAATTCCGATCCTTCGGGCTGCGGCAAGGTCCCCTCTGTCGTCATCTTCCTGACGGCCGATGCCTTCGGCGTGCTTCCGCCGATCTCCCGTCTTGACCGCAATGGCGCCATGTACCACTTCATCTCCGGCTTCACCTCGAAGGTCGCCGGCACGGAGCGCGGCATCACGGAGCCGCAGCCGACGTTCTCGACGCTCTTCGGCGAGCCGTTCATGCCGCTGAACCCGCTCACCTATGCCCAGATGTTCGGCGAGCGCATGGAGCGCTATGGCACCCGCGTCTACCTCGTGAACACTGGCTGGACCGGTGGCCCTTACGGCACCGGCAAGCGCATGAAGCTTGCCTATACCCGTGCCATGGTCACAGCAGCCCTCAATGGCTCTATCGAGAATGCTGAGTTCGTGCACGACAAGGTCTTCAACGTCGATGTGCCGCAGACAATCGAGGATGTCCCGTCCGAGCTCCTGAATCCGCGTGACACGTGGGCCGATCCTTGTGCCTACGATGCAGCAGCAAGGAAGCTTGCCTCCATGTTCGAGGAGAACTGCGCCAAGAAGTATCCGGACATGGCACCCGAGATCAAGGCTGCTGGTCCCTGCTCCACGGCAGAATAGGGAAGAGCTCAGAGCCTATTCGAGAGGGTCCCTTCGGGGGCCCTCTTTCTCTATGCAGAGAAGATGCTGGCATGAAAAAGGAGGCCCCGGAAAACCGGAGCCTCCATAGGTGCGTGTGGAGAGAAGCTACTCTGCCATCTGTGCCTGGACAGCGGTGATTGCGACGACGCCCACGATATCCTGAGCGGAGCAGCCGCGGGACAGATCGTTCACCGGCTTTGCGATGCCCTGGAGGATCGGGCCATAGGCCTCGGCGCCAGCGAAGCGCTGGACAAGCTTGTAGCCGATGTTGCCGGCCTCGAGATCCGGGAAGACGAGGACATTGGCATGTCCTGCAACCTCGGAGCCCGGTGCCTTGAGCTCAGCCACGGACGGGACGAGGGCAGCGTCGAGCTGCAGGTCGCCGTCGAGGGCAAGCTCGGGGTTCTTCTCCTGGGCAAGCTTCGTTGCCTCCTGGACCTTCGTCGGGATGTCGCCCTTTGCGGAGCCCTTCGTGGAGAAGGAGAGCATAGCGACCTTCGGGTCGGAGCTCATGTACTTCTTCCAGGACTCGGCAGAGGCAAGAGCGATCTCGGAGAGCTCTTCTGCGGTCGGTGCGATGTTGAGGCCGCAGTCAGCGAAGAGCAGCGTGCCGTTGTCGCCGTACTCGGCCTTGTCCGTGCACATGATGAAGAAGGCAGAGACAAGCTTGGTGCCCGGAGCGGTCTTCAGGATCTGGAGTGCCGGACGAAGGGTGTTGGCCGTGGAGTGGCAGGCGCCGGACACGAGGCCGTCAGCGTCTCCTGCCTTCACCATCATCGTGCCGAAGTAGGTGGCGTCGTCCATCTGCTTCCTGGCGTCTTCGATGGTGACGCCCTTCTTCTTGCGGAGCTCGGCGAAGAGCTCGGCGTAGGCTTCATGCTTCTCTGCGGTCTTGGGGTCGATGACCTCGACACCCTCGACAGAGATCTTGGCAGGGTCGCCGAGGATAACGAGCTTGGCGAGGCCCTCCTTCACGATCTCCTTTGCAGCCTCGATGGTGCGCGGATCTTCGCCCTCGGGCAGGACGATCGTCTTGAGGTCAGACTTGGCCTTCTGCTTCATGCGGTCTAGAAAGCTGCTCATCATTGCTCCTTCTGAGAGGCCAGCCGCATATGGGCTGTTTGTATGCTTCTCGCCAAACGTTTCGGTCATGGACGCTTTCATTATAGGGTCGCGTGCTAGAATCTTCAAAGAATTAAGCTCCATTGGGCGCAGCGCGTTGATGGGGCTGCGCTTTTTTCTATAGGGCAAGCAAGTGGCGCAAGCGCCAGTCAGTGAGGTTGTATGAATATCGCACATGGTCTGCCGGATAATTTCAATGCTGACAGCTACGACGTCCTCGTCGTCGGTGCGGGTTATGCAGGAGCAGTATGTGCCCGCCGCCTGGCAGAGGCCCTGAACTTCAAGGTCTGCATCGTCGAGCGCCGCGACCACATCGCGGGCAACGCCTACGACTATGAGGACGAGGCAGGCATCCTCGTCCACAAGTATGGTCCGCATATCTACCATACGTACAACGACCGCGTGCATGACTTCCTGTCCCGCTTCACTGAGTGGACGGACTATCAGCACAAGGTGCTTGCAAACATCCATGGCACGCTCATGCCGGTGCCGTTCAACCACCAGTCGCTGAAGCTTGCCTTCGGCGAGGAGAAGGGCGAGCACCTCTACCGCAAGCTCGTCGCAACGTTCGGCCAGGACAAGAAGGTCCCCATCCTCGAGCTCCGCGAGAAGAACGATCCTGAGCTCGCTGAGGTTGCAGACTACGTCTACGAGAACGTCTTCCTGCACTACACGATGAAGCAGTGGGGCAAGACTCCTGACCAGATCGATCCTGCTGTCATGGGCCGCGTGCCGGTCTTCGTCGGCGACGACGACCGCTACTTCCCGCAGGCACCGCACCAGGGCATGCCGAAGGATGGCTACACGAAGCTCTTCGAGAACATGCTGAACCACGACCTGATCGATGTCTTCCTCGATGTCGATGTCCGCTCCATCATGCAGCTCACCGACACCTCTGTCATGGTGTGCGGCAAGCCTTATGGCGGCGAGGTCATCTACACCGGCGCTCTCGACGAGCTCTTCGGCTTCGACGAGGGTCCGCTTCCGTACCGCACGGTCGACATGGTCTTCGAGACGCTTCCCGAGGACCAGTTCCAGCCGGTCGGCACCGTGAACTACACGGTTTCCGAGAACTTCACGCGCATCACGGAGTTCAAGAACATGACAGGCCAGGTCGTTCCCGGCAAGACCACGATCATGCGCGAGTACTCCCGCACGTATCTTCCGGGCGTCGGCGAGACCCCGTACTATGTCATCAACGAGCCTGAGAACATCGAGCTCTATCATGGCTACCGCGACCGTGTCGCGAAGCTCGTGAACTTCCATCCGGTGGGCAGGCTTGCAGAGTACCGCTACTACGATATGGACGGCGTAACGGCATCAGCTCTCGAGCTTTCCGACGAGATCATTGCCCATCATTAGGGGGAATATGCGCAAGACGATAACCTTCGGCATTCCCTGCTACAACTCCGCCGAGTACATGGACCACTGCATCTCGTCCATCCTCGATGGATCGGGACGGGCCGAAGATGTCCAGATTGTGATCGTGGACGATGGCTCCGTGAAGGACAACACGGCTGAGAAAGCCGATGAATGGCAGGAACGCTATCCTGACATCATCAAGGCTGTCCATCAGCCGAATGGCGGCCATGGCATCGCGGTCCTTTCCGGCCTCAAGAACGCTGACGGCGTCTATTACAAGGTCGTCGACTCCGATGACTGGCTGGATGCAGACGCGCTCCAGGCGCTTCTGGCAAAGCTCCGCGAGTTCATCGAGACCGATACCCGTGTCGACCTCGTGATCACGAACTATGTATATGAGCATGTCGAGGACGGCAAGCAGAATGTCGTGGACTACGGCTTCGCGCTGCCGAAGGGCAAGATCATGGGCTGGGACCAGATCGGCCACTTCAACATGAGCCAGAACCTCCTCATGCACTCGCTCTGCTACCGCACGGACGTCCTGCGCCGGGGCGGCATCCCCATGCCTGCGCATACATTCTACGTGGATAACATCTATGCCTATGTGCCGCTGCCACGCTGCGAGACCCTCTATTACCTCGATGTGGACCTCTACCGCTACTTCATCGGCCGCGAGGACCAGTCCGTGAATGAGTCGGTCATGACGAGCAGGATCGACCAGCAGCTCAGGATCACCCGCATCATGATGCATTCCTACCACCTGTACGACGATATCAAGTCGCGCAAGCTCAGGAACTACATGCTGAACTACTTCACGCTCATGATGGCGGTATGCTCGATCTTCTCGAAGCTCTCCGACAAGCCGGGTGCCGAGGACAACCTCAAGGCCATCTGGTGCGAGCTCCAGCACTACGACGAGAAGATGTACGCGAGGGCGCGCCGCGGCCTTGTGGGCATCGCGACGAACTTCCCGACCGAGACCGGCAAGAAGGTCACGATCGGCATCTACCACATCGCCCAGAAGCTCGTGAAGTTCAACTGAGCATCTGAACAAGAACACGTAAGAAGGTGCCAGTCCCTTGGACCGGCGCCTTCTTCTATCTCTGGAATTTCTTGTCTCAGATCTCGGAATCGAAGCTCGATGCAGCCTTGAGGCCGAAGGCAGGCCTGGCTTCGCGTGCGGCATCCGCAATCGCGCGCTCGATGGCCCGCACGGCAAGCGTGCCGACGAGGTCGACGGGTGCCTCCAGGGAGCCGGAAGCCATCACGAAGATCGTGTCGCCGTCGTTTGTCGTGTGCGTCGGCCGTATCGCATGGGCGTAGCCGTCTGCTGCCATCTGCGCGACCTTTGTTGCCTCTGCCTTCGTGAGGCGGGCGTTCGTGACGATGCAGGAGATCGTCGTATTCGTGCGGGCAAGCGGCATCACGAGCGATGTGCTGGCAGCGATGAGCGCATCCTCTTCGTTGACAATGTGCGTGCCGTCCTCTGAGAGGAGTCCTGAGAGGGGTTTTCCTGTCTCGGGGTCACATATGTTGCCGACAGCATTGACGGCGCTCAGAGCGCCTACGAGAAGCTCTCCGGCAGACTCAACATCCTCGCCGAGGCCGCTCTTCATGGAGCGCTCAGGCCCTTCGAGCTTGCCGACCGTGCAGCCGCATCCGGCACCCACATTGCCGCGGGCGAGCGGCTTATCCTTCTCCTCGAAGGCATTGGCGACAGATTGGGCGCCCTCTTCCATGCCGGGGCGCACCGTAGCAGAGCCGCAGGCAAGGTCGAAGAGGCAGGCAGAGGAGACGATAGGGACGATGCCGACACCGACATCGAGGCCCACACCCCTGCGCTCAAGCTCCTCAGCAGCGCCAGAAGCGGCTGCAAGGCCGTATGCGGAGCCTCCGGAGAGCATGACGCAATGGAGGACATTCACGGTCTCCTCGGGCCTGAGAAGGTCTGTCTCGCGTGTTGCAGGTGCTCCTCCACGCACGTCCACAGCGCCTGTCGCACCTTTCGGGCAGACGATGGCAGTGCATCCTGTTCCTGCCTCTGCCAGCGTTGCGTGCCCTGCAAGAAAGCCCGGGATGTCACGGATGGATCTATGCATGCTCGTTTCCTCCTCTGAGGATATCTTCGACGAGAGCTGTGCTGTAAGAGGGTGCCATGAGCTCGCGGACTACGCGGGTGAGCGGAAGTCCCATGATCGTGTAGAAGTCGCCTTCGATATGCTTCACGAGCAGGCGCCCTCTGCCCTGGATCCCATAGGCTCCTGCCTTGTCGGACGGCTCTCCTGACGCCACATAGGCAGCAATCTCCTCATCGCTCAGCTCATAGAACGTGACCTTGGCCGTATCGACAAGCGAATGCACAGAGCCATCCTTCACGAAGGCAGCTCCGGTCGAGACAAAGTGTGTCGCACCGGAAAGCTCATGGAGCATCTCTTCCGCGTGAGCGGTATCTCTGGGCTTTCCCAGCACATCTCCCGACTCAAGCCAGACGATCGTGTCGGCAGCAAGGATGGCAGGGGAGGAGGCATCGTCTGCATGGCGGTGAGCTACCGCTTCTGCCTTCGTCTTTGCAAGACGCTCGACCAAGGATTCGGGGGCCTCGCCGGCATGCCTCGTCTCGTCGATGTCTGCCGGCTCGACGGTGGGTGCAAATCCTGCCTGCATGAGGATCTCGAGCCTTCTCGGCGACTGCGACGCAAGTATCAAAACAAGACCTCTTTCCAGAAAAAAGGCGGAGGCAAAAGCCCCCGCCCTCTGTGCCAGATATGGCAGATGCTACTCGACGGTAATTGCGCCGACGGGGCAGTTGTCTGCCGCCTCCTGTGCGGAGTCCTCGTTCTCCTCGGGAACCTCGTCGACGATAGCCTCAGCGGTGCCCTCGTCGCCGATTGCGAAAACCTCGGGGCAGGTGCTCTCGCAGAGACCGCAGCCGATGCACTCTTCGCTGACAGATGCCTTCATGATGTCATCCTCTCACTTGTTCTGACATAAGGTGGCCCGAGCCCCTCGCTCAGGCACGTACCTTTTGTACACTTTCTTGCCCAGAAACGCCAGTGTCTTGCAAACCTTTTTGGCAGTCGGTGGACAATGCCGTCCATCTTCTGCCGAAAATATCTCTCTGAGCCCCCCCCGGTAAGGACCGAAGGCTCAGAGAGAAAGGCTGCTGCTGTGGATGACAATCTATCGCTGGGCAGGACGCACGCGCTTGAGCAATGTCACGGTCTCGACGTGGAAGCTCTGGGGGAAGAGATCGACAGGCTGCATCTTCTTGGCCTCGAACGTGCCTTCCTCCTCGAAACGGGCGATATCGCGGGCAAGCGTTGCCGGATCGCATGAGACATAGGCGATGGCACGTGCCGGCTGCTCGGAGAGCTGGTGCACGACATCTGCGGCAAGTCCTGCACGCGGCGGATCGACGACGATGATGTCAGCGTCGGTATCAGGAAACTCGCGTCCTGCATCGCCGCCGATCGCATCGACATTCTCGAGACGGGCATCCTTGAGGTTGCGGCTGAGGTCGCGGACGGCCGGGCCATAGGATTCCACGGCAGAGACGAAGGAGGTGCGCTCGGCAAGCGGCAATGTGAACGTGCCGGCGCCGCAGTAGAGATCCATCGCCTCATCGTCCTCGTCAGGCTCGAGCCAGTCGAGGACCGTGTGCACGAGCGTCTCTGCGCCCTTCGTGTTCACCTGGAAGAAGGAAGGGGCTGAGATGCGCATTGTGTTGTGGACAAGGCGCTCAGACCAGAACCCATCTCCTGCCAGGCACTCGACACCTGCAATCTTCCGTGCCTTCTGCGGTCCCTTGGACATGACTCGCACGAGCGAGGTGACCTTGGCGCCTTCGGTGATGACCTTCGCGGCGGCAGCGCGCGGGAAGGCAGAAGGAGACGTCCAGAGGGCGACCTCCGTTGCATGCGTGCGGGCGGAGGTGCGGATGCCGATGCGGTCGAACGTGAGTCCGTGGAAGTTCGCAAGATAGGTCACGGAGCCAGATACTGCCTTCACGAGCTTCTCTGAGCCTTTCTGGAGAAGCGGACAGGTCGGGACCTTGATGACAGAGCCATCGAGAGCATGCATGCCGACGATGGTGCGCTTGCCCTGACGGGCAAAGGCAAGCTCGACCTTGTTGCGGTAGCCCCAAGGATCTCCTGGCGCGGCGCAGGGAAGGACAAGCTTCTCTGCTCGGTCCTGGGGGATGTGCCCGATGCGGACAAGCGCATCCACGACATGAGCCCTTTTGGCCTCGAGCTGGGCCTCGTACCTGATATTGCCCCAGGGGCAGCCGCCGCAGATGCCGACAAAGGGGCAGGGTGCCTTCACACGGTCAGGCGATGCCTCAAGGATACGGACCGTCTTCGCCTTCGCGAAGCGCTGCCCTTCTTCATAGATTTCTGCTTCGACGGTATCGCCGGGAATGGCGCCCTGGACGAAGATGGCACGGCCATCTTCGTCTCTGGCTATGGCGTCCGGTCCATAGGTGAGCCGGTCGATCTTGAGCTGTATGGTCTTCGATGCTGCTTCTGCCATGTGCTAGCGGTCACCCCCAAAGAGGGTCCTGAAGGCCTCGCCGAAGAGGTGCCCTGCACGGGCAAGGCGCGAAGGCTGAGGCGTAGGAGCCTGGTAGGGGCGCGGCGCTGGCTTCGGTGCAGGTGCCGCTGCAGGCGCTGGAGCGGGCTTGGGTGCAGCCGCTGGTGCCGCTGCAGGAGCTGCGGCCTTCGGTGCAGGTTCCGGTGCAGGTGTGGGGATAGGCTCGGGTGCCGCTGCAGGAGCAGGTGCAGGAGCAGCATGCTTCGGAGCGGGTGCAGGTGCTGCTGCCTCTGCCTCCTCGCGCGCCTCTTCTTCGGCAGCGAGCTTTGCGTCTGCATCAGACACGAACGGCTCGAGCAGGGTCGGAATCTCAGGTACCGGCGTGGATTCGAGGCCGGGATGCGAACGTCTCCAGGCAAGCTTCATGAGCTCATCCTGACTGTTGATGGCAGCTTCGCCCTCTGCCCTCGGAATCGGCTCCCAGGTGCCATCCACGGTTAGTTGGCGTGCCTTCACATTGTCGGCAAGCTGCAGGTTCATGTACTTGATCACAAGCTGGCGGCAGACAGGGTCCTTCACCGGGTAGGCAATCTCGACGCGGCGCTCCGTGTTTCTTGTCATCATGTCGGCACTCGAGAGGTAGACCGTGTCGATCTTGGCGCCGAAGGCGTAGACACGGGCATGCTCGAGGAAGCGGCCGACGATCTGGTGGACGATGAGGCCATCGGTCTTGCCGGGCACGTTTGCCTTGATGCAGCAGATGCCGCGGACGATCAGGATGACACGGACGCCTGCCTCGCAGGCCTCGGAGATCTTGTCGATCACGTCACGGTCGGTGAGCGAGTTCATCTTGAGGAAGGCCTGGGCAGGCTCGCCTGCGCGGGCACGTGCAATCTCGCGGTCAAGGCCGCCCATGATCTGGGGCTTGAGCCCGATCGGGGCGACACGAAGATACTTGTAGCGGCCGGCAAGGTTTCCGAGCGAGAGATTCCTGAAGAAGGCATTGCCGTCCTCGCCGATGCCCGGATGTGCCGTCATGAGCATGAAGTCGGAGTAGAGACGTGCGGTCTTCTCATTGAAGTTGCCGGTGCCAAGGCACGTGATGCGCGTGAACTTGCCGCCGTCGTGGTAGGTGATCTGGCAGATCTTCGAATGGACCTTGTAGCCCTCCTGGCCATAGATGACGGTGCAGCCGGCATCTTCGAGGCGCTCTGCCCAGGCGATGTTGTTCGCCTCGTCGAAGCGGGCACGGAGCTCCATCAAGACCGTGACATCCTTTCCATTCTCGGCAGCAGCGATGAGGCTCTCGCAGAGGCGGGAGTGCTTCGCGACACGGTAGAGCGTGATCTTGATCGTGATGCAGGAGTCATCGGTCGATGCCTCGCGCAGAAGGTCGAGAAGCGGATCCATCGACTCATACGGATAGAAGAGCAGGACGTCGTGGTCCTCGATCTGCTCCCTCATCGGGACGCCCTTCTTCACCATCGGCGACAGCTGCGGCTCGAACGGGCTGTAGAGGAGCTGTGCACGCTCGGACTTCGGGATCATGTCCTCGAGCGCGAAGATGTAGCCCTGGTCGAGCGAGGAGCGCACATGGAAGACGCGCTCGGGTGTGAGGCCAAGCTCCTTGCGGATGAGCTTCTCATGGTTCTTGGAGAGCGTGCCCTCGACTTCGAGGCGGATCGGCTGAAGGCGCATGCGCTTCTTCAGCACCTTCTTCATGTGGAGGCGGTAGTCCTCCTCTTCCTCGACGCCCTCGCCGTCAGGATCGATGTCGGCGTTCCTGGTGACGCGGATCGTGGCGGCGCCCGCCGGCACATAGGAGCCGAAGCAGCTGCCGAGCTCCTGGATGATGAGGTCCTCGAGCAGGACATAGCGCATATGGCGGTCATCGCCCGGAAGCATCACGATGCGGTCGAGCGAAGGCGGCACCTCGATCATGCCGAGGACGCCGGACTCCTCCGGGCCGTCAAGCGAGGTGAGGACATAGAGGACGCCGTTCCTGAGGTTCGGGAACGGGTGCCTCGGATCTATGACCAGAGGCGAGATGACAGGGGCGACCTGCGTCTCGAAGCTCTTGTGAAGAGACACCATGTCGGCGTCGGTCAGGTCCTGGGCAGACACATGGATGAGGCCATGGGCTGCCAGCGCCTCCTCGAGCTCCTCGAAGGCACGGTCATGCTTCTCGAGATACTCGGGCAGAAGCGAGAGCAGCGTGGCCAGCTGCTCGGAGGGCGTCATGTTGCTCTTGTTGTCGGATGGCTGCTTCTTCAAGGCCGAGAGGTCCGTCAAGCCGCCGACACGGATCATGAACCACTCGTCGAGGTTCGAGGAGAAGATCGAGACGAACTTGAAGCGCTCGAAGAGCGGCACGGATGGGTCGAAGGCCTCATCGAGGACGCGGTTGTCGAAGCGCAGCCAGCTCACCTCGCGGTTCTGCGTGTAGGAGTAGTCGCGCTTGCGCTTGCCTTCGCCGTCGATCTCGGTCTCGTTGTCGGCGAACTTGGCAGCGCGGTGCTCGAGATCGGTGCTGACGGAATCCGTTTCAGGTGCAGCGTCGGGCACGGCCTTCGTCGCGGCGTCCTGATTGGCAGCGTTGCCTGCATCTGCTGTAACCATGATCTTGCCTTCCTTTCGAAGGGGCAGAGATATGTAAAAGAGGTAGCAGATATATTCTAGCAGCTGGCATCTCAGCTGAATGTAAAGCCTGATGGTTACGCCGATATCGTATGCCCGAAACATGTTCGACGTCTGCATGCGCTACGCTTAATCCACACTGCAGGCCATATGACGAGTCGGAGGCAAATACATGAGCGTGAACCTCAGCGGCAGGAGCTTTCTGAAGCTTCTCGATTTCACTCCTGAAGAGATCGAGTATCTCCTCGATCTCTCGGCAGAGCTCAAGCGCAAGAAGCATGCAGGGGAGCCGCACCGCTACCTCGAGGGCAAGAACATCGTGCTCCTCTTCGAGAAGACATCGACGCGCACACGCTGCTCGTTCGAGGTCGGCGGCCACGATCTCGGCATGAATGTCACCTATCTCGATCCCGGCTCCTCGCAGATGGGCAAGAAGGAGTCCATCGAGGATACGGCCCGGGTCTTGGGCCGCATGTTTGACGGTATCGAGTACCGCGGATTCGCGCAGGAGCGCGTCGAGACCCTCGCCAAGTATGCGGGCGTCCCGGTCTGGAATGGCCTCACGACCGAGTTCCACCCGACGCAGATGATTGCAGACATCCTCACGATGCGTGAGGAGTTCGGACGCGACCTGCACGGACGCAAGCTCACGTTCATGGGCGATGCCAGGAACAACGTCGCCAACTCCCTCATGGTCGTCTGCGCAAAGCTCGGCATCGACTTCTGTGCCTGCGGACCGAAGGAGAACATGCCGGAAGAGGGTCTTGTCGCTACCTGCGAGAAGATTGCCGCCGAGACAGGCGCTCATCTCACCTTCACGCCCGATGTCGCTGAAGGTGCAAAGGATGCTTCTGTCATCTATACGGACATCTGGGTCTCCATGGGCGAGCCCGACGAGCTCTGGGGCAAGAGGATCGAGCTCATGCGTCCCTACCAGGTGAACGAGAAGATGTTCGAGGTCGCAGCCCCCGATGCGATCTTCATGCACTGCCTGCCGAGCTTCCATGACCGGAAGACCACGATCGGAGAGAAGATCTTCGAGAAGTATGGCCTGCCCGAGCTTGAGGTCACAAACGACGTCTTCGAGGGCCCGCGTTCGCGCGTCTTCGACGAGGCAGAGAACCGAATGCATACGATCAAGGCCGTCATGTATGCAACGCTCAAGGACCCCGAGTAATCCTGTACGTCTCAGAGAGCATTGACAGGAAGCGGAGCCCCTGCAGGTTGCAGAGGCTCCGCTTCGTCTTGAATATCTATCTTTCCTTCAGGTGCTAGTACACCATGCCCATAGCCTCGCGGACCTCTTCCAAGGTCTTCTCGGCCACTTCCTGTGCCTTGCGGTTCCCCTCATGCAGCACATCCTGGATGTAGGGGAGGTCATTCTCGTACTTGTGGCGCTTCTCGCGGATCGGGGCGAAGTAGGTGTTCACAGCCTCGGTCGTGTATCGCTTGAGCTGGCCTGCGCCGCCCATGCCGATCTCGTCTGCAATCTCCTTGGGGTCGCGGCCCGTGCAGATGCCTGCCGTCGTCAGGAGCGCCGAGACGCCCGGCCTGTTCTCGGGGTCGAACGTGATGTTTCGCTCGGAGTCTGTCTTCGACTTCTTGATGAGCTTCGCTGTCTCCTCCTCGGTCATGCACAGAGAGATAGCGTTGCCGTAGGACTTGCTCATCTTGCGGCCATCAAGGCCGGGAAGAAGCGGCGTCGAGGTGAGGAGTCCTGCTACCTCCGGGAAGACCTTCGCGTTGAAGCGCTCGTTGAAGCGGCGGCCGATCTTGTCCGTGATCTCGATGTGCGGCAGCTGGTCGCGGCCCACGGGCACGATGTTGCCCTTGCAGAAGAGGATGTCGCAGGCCTGGTGGACCGGGTAGGTCAGAAGAAGGCCGGTGAGCGTATGGCCCGATGCCTCCTGCTCGGCCTTGACGGTCGGGTTGCGCTCGAGCTCCGACTTGGAGACAAGCGAGAGGAAGGGCAGCATGAGCTGGTTCTCGGCAGGGACCGCCGAGTGGGTGAAGATCATGGTCTTTTCGGGGTCGATGCCGCAGGCGAGATAGTCCATGACCATGTTGTATACATTGTCGCGGATATGCTCGGTCGTGTCGCGGTCGGTGATGACCTGGTAGTCGGCAATCACGATGTTCGTCTTGACGCCGAGGTTCTGCAGGCGCACGCGCTCGCGGATCGTGCCGAAATAGTGGCCGAGGTGCAGACGTCCGGTCGGACGGTCGCCCGTGAGCATGGTATAGCCTTCGGTCTTGCCGGACTCGATGTCCGTCTGGATCTTGTTGGAGCGCTCAAGCGCCGCTTCGTAGCTGCCTTCGTTTGGCATAATGGCATCTCCTCGTTCAAGCTTGTGTTACGGTTGGATATGCATATCCAACGGAATTTACGCACGGACTACAATGGTAGCAGACGTTCGTGACGGCTTAGCCGAAGGCAGGAAGAGAAGGTGCCGGAATTGCCTGCGTTCCGGAACCACGATCGGGAGGAGACGGTTGCATGCCTAGTTCATGTGGCTTCGATGCAGACAAGACCGCCATCCGCCAGCAGTATCTGATCATGCGGCGTGCCACATCCTCGGTCGTGCGCAGGAATGCCGACGACCTCATCCGCGAGGCAGTGGAGGCGCTGCCTGAGTATGAAGCAGCCGACCTCGTCCTTTCCTATGTCTCGTTTGCAGACGAAATCGATACGCACCGTATCATCGAAGATGCGCTTGCTGCAGGGAAACGGGTTGCCGTGCCGAAGTGCCTGCCAGGCAGGAAGATGGAATTCTTCGAGATAGGATCTCTCGAAGAGCTCGTGCCAGGAACTCTCGGAATCCTGGAGCCCGTGCCGGATGAAGAGCGTCTTGTCAAGCCTGCCATGTGCAAGGGGTCCGTCTGCCTTGTGCCGGGCCTTGTCTTTGACGGAGAAGGCTATCGCATCGGCTATGGTGCTGGCTACTACGACCGCTTCCTTGCTTTCTATATGGGGGAGAAGCTTGGCCTTGCCCGCTCCATGCAGGTGAGCTCGAATCCTCTGCCTCGTGGTGACCACGATATCCATGTGGATACGCTTGTCACCGATATGGGCTGCTTCCGCATCAGCTACCGGTAGGGCCTAAATCCATAGCTCAGGCTGTCCTGGTCGCCTTCCAGCGCATGAAGAAGGAATAGGCTCAAGCGGCAAGCACGCCGCACATCATGGCAGGCGGCCAGATGGCTGCAGATGCAGCCAGGGCGACAAGCTTGATTGCGATGTCGGGGCCGAGAAGATGGCGGTAGCTGCGGGAAGAAGCGAGGAACACCTCGACATCGGCATTCGGCTTCTCGAGGGTCCGATGGAGCATCCAGTTTGCACCGGTCATGACAAGGACCACAAGGCCATAGACGCACTGCATGATGCGATTGTCGAAATGCCTGCTGACGAGGTCGGTCGTGTAGGGGATGAGAGAGGCGAAGAAAAGCAGCACGAGCGTCCACATGACACACGCGTTGTCTATGCGCCCGGCCGTGTCCCAAACCTCGTTGAGTCCCATCCAGAGCGAGCCCAGCCAGAAGAGGGAAAGGACATAGGAGAAATAGCTCATGCGGAGGTCCCAGAAGCCTTCGAGCGTGGGCTCTTTCGGTGCATCGGGAGCAAGCACGAGTATGGTCATGATGAGAGCGAGGATGGCATCAGCGAATGCTGCAAGCCGTTCCTTGCTCATGGTCTGTCCTTCCGAGACGATCTGGCTGGATGTTCTCTTCGAGACAAGCCTCTGCCTCATGGGACAGGCTTCAGATGGGAGGCTCAGCAAATCAGCATGCACGCAGTGCATGCTGGCAGGAGCCATGAAGATGTGCTGCCCATAAAGAAAGCCGCCCAGGAGGCGGCTTTTCTGAACTTGTGCTCTGCAGATGACGGCTAGGCTTCCTGCTCCTGCCTGTCGAGGTAGTCGCGCATATCGAGGATGGCCTTGCGGTAGCCCTGAATGCCCATGCCCATGATGGTCTCGAACGCTGCCTCGCGCACATAGGAGATCTGGCGGAAGGATTCGCGCTCGTTCACCTTCGAGATGTGGACCTCGATGGTCGGAATCTGGATGGCCTTGATGGCGTCGAGGATTGCGACAGACGTGTGCGTATAGGCGCCCGGATTGATCACAAGGCCGTCGAATACCTGCCAGGCATCCTGGATCTCATCGACGATGTCTCCCTCGTGGTTCGACTGGAAGCAGAAGCAGTCATCAAAGCCTGTCTCCTTCGCGGTCTTCTGGCAGAGGACGAGAAGCGCCCCGAAGTCCTCGGTGCCATAGAGCTCCGGCTCGCGGATGCCGAGCATGTTGATGTTCGGGCCGTTGATGACAAGAAGGCGGCGCTTGTGGGGAGCATCCTTCCCAGCAGCTGACTGCTTTTCATCTGCATGAGCAGAGGGCGCAAGCTTCGGGCCTCGTGAGACGTTCGGTACTTCCTTCTGGGGAACGCTCTTGGGAGAGGAGCTGTCCGGGAACATCGAGCGAAGCATGTCGAGATCTTCGGATTCCATGTCTGAGCGGGAGCGCTCAGAGTTGGCCTTGACCTGGATGCTGTAGGAACGCCTGCGCTCGGGCGGCACGACCGGCGCTGCCTTTGCAGGCTGGCTCTCAGGCTCCATATCCTGCGAGATATCGCAGAGCTGCTGGAACGACTGGTAGATATCGTCGATTACATTCGGGCCGAACACGACCTCGATGCCATTCGAGCCTCTCTTGGTCATGCCGAGAACGCTTGCGATGGACGTCAGCTTCTCCCGGTCGATGAGATCGGGGTTCTCCACCTTAATCCGCAGCCTTGTCATGCATATCGTGTTCTCAAGCACGTTCTGCTTTCCGCCTACTGCAGAAAGCACAAGTTCGGCCGTATTTCGTTCATCCATGAAGTGCCTTCGTAATTAGAAACAAGTAGTTTGCCGTTCTCAGTCTATGGAGTTCGACGCCCCAATGGAAGAGGCCAGCGGCGGACGGGCCGAGGGGTCTGCAAACGGCATGAATCATTCAGCTTTCGTTCGGACCTACAGCCCCAGGCGCGCAATGATTGCCGCCGCATCGCCCTTCGGCGTCCCGGTGCAGGGAAGCACGAGGTCTGCCCAGGCACGGTAGAGCGGCAGACGCTCCTCGGCGAGCTTCTCCAGGCCTTTGCTCTGGGAGAGCGGGCGTCCCTTCGTCTCGAGCGTCTCGATGGGACGGTCGAGCATGATGATGAAGGAGTTCTGGTGGAGGAGCGGGTAGTTCTGAGGAACCGTGACGACGCCTCCGCCACAGGAGATCACAAGGCCCGAACGCGAGGCAGTCTTTGCAAGAAGGGCGCTCTCCTGCTGCCGGAAGGCCTTCTCGCCGTCTTCCGTAATCGCTTCTGCGGCAGATCTGCCATATTCCATCTGGTAGGCATCGTCCATATCGATGAAGGGGCGGTGGAGAACGTGCGCCAGGTGCTTGCCTGTCGTCGTCTTGCCAGATCCTGGCATGCCGATGAGGACAAGATTGTCTGTCGTGGCCAGGATGTCCTGCTCGATCTTCGCAATGGCCTCCTCGGGGATATCCTTGTCCTGGAAGAGCTCGCTTGCAAAGTAGGCCTGGGCGACAAGCATGGAAAGGCCTGAAGCAGACGGGAGCCCGAGCTTCTCTGCAGCAAGGCAGATGCCGGTACGCCTGGGGTTGTAGACCACATCGAGGACGCCCTCGAGGCGGGACAGCTTCGCTAGCGTCTCCTCATCCACTGGCGTTGCGGGGCAGGAAGGATACATGCCGACAGGCGTGGTATTGACGATGAGGGAGGCATCGGCGTGGCGCTCGAGAAGCGTCTCGTAGGTGTCGTCTCCCTTGCGGGAGATGACAGAGACTTCGGCTTCGGCATCTCTGAGAGCTGCCTGCACAGCCTGGCTGGCGCCGCCGCTTCCGAGCACGAGCACAGGCTTGCCGGAGAGCGCATCCTTGGCAGATGCTGCCCCCAGCTCCTCTCTCGAGAAGCGCTCGAGGAGATACGCAAAGCCCAGGACATCCGTGTTCTCTGCGAAGATCGAGCCATCGGCGCGTTTCACGAGCGTGTTCGAGACGCCGAGGCGCTCTACGCGCTCTGAGCGCACATCTGCCAGACGTGCAGCATCCCTCTTGTAGGGAATCGTGACGTTCAGGCCCTGCCAGGAGCCCTCGCGCACGAATGGCTCTACCTCTTCGGGCTCGAGCTCGATCAGATCGTACGGTGCGCTTCCCAGCTCCTTGTGGATGAGGGCCGAGTAGCTATGGCCGAGCTTCCTGCCAAGAAGGCCGAAGCGGTGGGCATTTGTATCCATGGAACTCCTAAACGATCTCGCGGTAGCTGCCGAGGTAGCGGTATTCCTCGCAGATGTCGCCGAGCGAATTGATGAGGGTCGCAATTCGGGGGCTTCGACAGGGCATTCGATATCGAAGTAGAACATGAACTCGAAGTCGCGGTTCGGAAGCGGGCGGCTCTCGAGCTTCACGAGGTTGATATCGAGGGCATAGAAGCGGGAGAGCACCTTGTAGAGGGCTCCCGGCTCGTGGTTCACGATCAGCATGAGGGAGGAGCGGTCGGCTCCCGGGTAGATTGTGAGGTCCTTTGCGATGCAGGCAAAGCGCGTGAAGTTGTTGCCGGTGTCCTGGACGGAACGGGCGAGGATATCGAGGCCATAGAGCTCGGCGCAGGCACGGCTCGAAAGGGCAGCGACATCGGTGCGGTCGCTCTCTGCGACCATCTTTGCTGCCATTGCCGTGTTCTCGACGACGTGCACCTTCATCTCAGGATGCGCCGAGAGGAACTGCCTTGACTGGCGGATTGCCTGTTCATGGCTATAGATATCCCGGATGTCCGAGAGCTCGGTGCCATGCTTTGCGAGCACGTTGTGATCGATCTTGATGCGTGTCGAGCGTACGATCGAGAAGTTGTGCTGCATCATCAGGTCGTAGACCGCATTCACGGTGCCGGCGGTCGAGTTCTCGACGGGAAGCACGCCGTACTGGCAGAAGCCCTCCTCGACGGCACGGAAGACTGCGTCGAAGGAGTCGAAGTACGAGATCGTCGGGTGCTTGAAGATGCGGTCTGCCGCTATCTGCGAATAGGCGCCCTCGACGCCCTGGCAGGCTACATAGGCGGTCTGCGGGAAGAGCTTCGGCTCATGCTGGATGGCATCATAGATGCGGGTGCCGACATTGCTCATGACACCGAGGTCGTCATATTCCTGGGCTCGTGCTGCCTCCATGAGAAGGCCCATGAGTACCTGTGCATAGTTGCGGTACTGGGCAGGCACGGCTTCGGCGACGGCTGCGAGCTTCTGGCGCTCACGGGTCTTGTCGAGGATCGGCAGGTTGTGGGCGCTCTTGTAGGCAGCCACTTCGTCGGCACACGCCATGCGCTCCTGGAAGAGGCCGAGAATGCTGGTATCGATGCGGTCGAGATCGGCGCGGATTTCGGAAAGTTCTCTCACGGACGTCCTCACTTCTTCTGGAAGAGGGTATCGGCAGGGTAGCTGAGCCAGGCATCGAGGAGAGACAGCGCTGTGACTGCCTCGACGACCGGCACGGCACGCGTGACGATGCAGGGGTCGTGGCGGCCATGGACCTCGAGCTCGGCGGGCTCCATATGGGCAAGATCGACGGATTGCTGCGGACGCGAGATGCTCGAGGTCGGCTTCATGGCAATCCTGAAGAGGAGCGGTGCTCCGGTCGTGATGCCGCCCAGGATGCCGCCGGCATTGTTCGTGGCCGGCACGCATGCGCCATCCTCGACGATGAAGGGATCGTTGTTCTCGGAGCCATGCATGTGTGCCATCTCGAAGCCGCGGCCGAACTCGATGCCCTTGACGCCGGGAATGCCGAAGATATTGCGTGCCAGGATGTTCTCCATACCGTCGAACATGGGCGAGCCGATGCCTGCGGGAAGGCCGGTGGCGACGCATTCGATCTCGCCGCCGACGGAATCCTTGGCGCGTCTTGCCTTGTCGATCTCTCCAAGCATCGCTTCGGATGCACTGGCATCGATCACGGAAAGTGTCGTCTCATGCCTCTGTATCGTGGCTATCTGCTGGGCCAGGAGCTCTCGGGATTCAGGGGTGTTCTCGAAGGCAGCAAAGCGCGTATCGGCCGCATCTCCTATGCGCGAGAGGTGCGCTGCAATGGATACGCCCTGCTCCGAAAGGATCTGGAGCGCGATGGCGCCGGCAAAGCAGAGAGGGGCTGTGAGCCTGCCCGAGAAATGGCCGCCGCCCCTGATATCGTGGGCAGAGCCCCACTTCGCCCAGGCACAGAAATCGGAATGGCCCGGACGCGGAACCTGGGCGATGTTCTTGTAGTCCTGGGAGCGGGTATTCGTGTTCCTGATGATGCAGGCAAGAGGGGTCCCGCAGGTGAGGCCTTCTGCATCGAGGCCGGAGACGACCTCGGGCAGGTCTGCTTCCTTGCGGGGCGTCGTCCAGGCGCCCTGTCCAGGAGCACGTCTTCCCATGACCTCCTTCACGGCGTCCATGTCGATCTTGATGCCGGAAGGAAGGCCGGAGATCACGCAGCCAATGGCTTCGGAATGGGACTGGCCGAAGACGGAGACTGTAAGCGTCTCTCCCATGGTCGATGGCATCTAGGACTCCTTCCTGACAACCCCGCCGAGCGAGGAGAGGTCCTCGAAGAAGGCAGGATATGATTTCTGGACGCATTCGGCACCGACGATCTTGGTCGGACCGTCTGCCTTCGTGGCAGCAATGGCTGCCGCCATTGCGATGCGGTGATCGTTTGCCGCATCGACGGTGCCGCCTGAAAGCGACCCCGTGCCTTCGATTGCAAGGGAGTCGTCCTCGATCGTGACCTGGGCACCCATTGCGTTGAGTGCGGCGGCACACGTCTTGAGACGGTCGGACTCCTTGAGACGGAGCCTCCCTGCATTCGTCAGGTGCGTCGTTCCTTTCGCGTAGCAGGCAACGGCAGCAAGTGCCGGCACAAGGTCCGGTATGTCATGCACGTCGATAGAGATGGCATCGAGCCTGTCATGCACGATCGTGACGCGGAAATCCTTGCGGGAGATCCGGGCACCGAAGAGGGCAAGCGCGCCCAGTATGTTGCGGTCTCCCTGGACGCTTGCGAGATCCATGCCGGTGATGGAGACAGGGTGTTCGCTCAGTGCTCCTGCGCAGAGCCAGAAGGCGGCATTCGACCAGTCGCCTTCGACGACGAAGGTGCCTGGTGAGGTCGGAGGGGTCGATGCCGGCGATGCCATGATCGCGAGGCACCTCGTCCCGTCCTCTGCGGTCTCAGGTGCGCTCATCACATCGATGCCGAAGCGCTGCATCGTATCGATCGTGAGATTGATGTAGGGACGCGATTCGACCGGCTCCTCTACGAGGATGCGCACCGGTCCCGCCATGAGAGGCGAGGCCAGAAGGAGTCCTGAGACGAACTGCGACGAGACGTCGCCCGGAATGCGGAACGAGCGCTCCTTGAGCTTGCCCGAAAGGGTCAGAGGGAACGTCCCCTGAGGAGAGAGCATGCAGCCGCCAGCGGCGAGGAGCTCGTAGAGAGGCGAGAGCGGACGCGCGGCGAGGCGTCCCTGTCCTGTGAAGCTCGCACCCGATCCCAAGGCAGCGACGACGGGCAGCATGAAGCGCAGGGTCGAGCCCGATTCTCCGCAGTCCAGCACGGCATTCTTCCTGCCCTGACGGATATTGTCTGTAGCAGAGGTCCCCTGGAGCGGCTCCACATGGAAGCCTGCCTCGGTGCGCATGACCTTGGCACCAAGGGCAGTGAGCACGCGCGCTGTCGCATCGATGTCCTTCGATGTCGCATTGCAGACGATATCGGTCGGGCTCGGACAGAGGGCA
Source organism: Olsenella sp. AGMB03486 (assembly GCF_040884255.1). NCBI lineage: Bacteria > Bacillati > Actinomycetota > Coriobacteriia > Coriobacteriales > Atopobiaceae > Olsenella > Olsenella sp. AGMB03486. The sequence goes on along the minus strand of NZ_JBEVTM010000003.1, from coordinate 116,233 downwards.
GCGAGGATGAGGGCGCGGTGTGCCACGGACTTCGAGGCGATGGCCTCGACCGTGCCGCCAAGCTCATGGGGGAAGACGGTCATATCCATCAGCTAGACGCTCCTTCCGCAGCCAAGGTCGATGAGCTCTCTCAGCTCATCGAGCGATACGGTCCTGAGCGAGACCTTGCCTATGGCCTCAGGCACAGCGATATTCACGGACGAGGCATGGCGCTTCTTGTCATGTGCGGCAAACGAGAGGATCGTGTCATGGGGAAGGGGGGTGTCGGTGGGCATGCCATGGGCTTCGACAAGACGCTCGATGCGTGTCGCTGTGGCTTCGTCGCACCAGCCCTTCTTCTCGGCCGCCCATGCCATGCAGCACAGCCCTATCCCTACGCACGTGCCATGGCCGAGCTCGAAGTCGGAAGCAGCCTCGACGGCATGTCCGATCGTATGTCCCAGGTTGAGTACCTGGCGCCTGCTATGCTCCTTCTCGTCGGTCGCCACGACATCGCGCTTGATCTCGATATTTCTGGCAACGACGTCTGCAAGCTCGTCTTCCGAGAGGCCAGGCGTCGTGAGCGGCGTCTTCTCGAGGCGGCTGAAGAGATCGGGGTCGGAAAGGACGGCGTGCTTTATGACCTCGCCGCAGGAGTCGCGGAAGAGGTCGGGAGAGATCGTCTTGAAGCAGTCGACATCGGCGACAACGGAAGCAGGCTGCCAGAAGGCGCCGACAAGGTTCTTGCCTTCGGGGAGGTCGACAGCTGTCTTTCCTCCGACAGAGGAGTCGACCATTGCAAGAAGCGAGGTAGGCACCTGCACGACTTCGATGCCGCGCTGGTAGAGGGCAGCGGCAAGGCCGCCCATGTCTCCTGTGACGCCGCCGCCGACAGCGACGACGATATCGTCACGCGTAAGCGAGGCATCGGCCATGTCTTCGAGGATGCGTTCGAGCGTCGAGAGGCGCTTGTGCTCCTCTCCTGCGGGAAAGACGCTTCTCGCAACGCGGTAGCCTGCCTTCTCGAGCGAGGATGCTACCTTGTCTGCATAGAGCGGGGCGACGTTGGAGTCGCTCACGATGCAGGCGCAATTGCCGCCAGCAGCCTTCCTTGCATAGGTGCCCACTTCGGAGAGGATGCCCGCACCCACATGGCAGAGATAGTGCTTCGTGGGAGTGGGGACCTCTATCGTATGCTCAGCCATGCTACCTTCCTTCGATCTCGCGCTTGCGGCGGTCGCCGTCAGCGAGAAGCTCTCTCAGATGCCTGCTGTCGCGTGCATCGATTGCATCCTTGTATTCCTGCAGGTGTCCAATGAGACAGCCGATCTCACGCGAGAGGTTGTCCGCATCCTCGAGGAAGAGCTCTGTCCACATATCAGGGTTGAGCCTTGCCACGCGCGTGAGGTCCTTGTAAGAGCCTGCAGAGAAGCCCTTGTGGACCTTTGCCTCAGGGCTCTTCACGTAGGCATTCGATACGACATGGGCAAGCTGCGAGGTGAAGGCGATGATCTCGTCGTGGCGCTCTGCTGTCGTCAGCGTGAAGGTGGCAAAGCCTAGAGGGGCCAGGAGCTGCTTCATGCGCTCGAGGAGGTCGAGCCTCTCGAAGTCGTCCATCTTCGGCGGTACGATTACGAGCGGTGCCCCATGGAACATGTTCGCGCGGGCATGCGCGAAGCCTGAGTACTGGGTGCCAGCCATCGGGTGGCAGCCGACGAACGTAAAGGGATAGTTCTCTGCAACCGGGAAGCAGGCATCGCAGATGACCTTCTTGACGCCACCGGTGTCCATGACAATGGCACCAGGGGAGACAAGGGGAGCGATCCTCTTGAGCTCGGAGATGGCGACCTTCGGATATCCGGCAAGCACGATAAGCTCGCAGGTCGGAACTATTTCATCTGTGAGCTCGCCCTTGATGGTCTCGATCTCTGCCATCTCAAGGACGTCCTCAGAGATGTCCCGGCCATAGACCTCAACGCCGGCTGCAGCAAAGGCCTTTGCGAACGAGCCGCCCATGAGGCCAAGGGAGATGATGCCGACGCGTCCTGGGACAAATGTCTTCTCCATCGGCCTAGCTCCTGTCTTCGGCAAGTGCCGCGCGGAGCTTGGCTATGCGTTCCATCATCTGGGCGAACTGCTCCGGTGTGAGCGCGCGTCCGCCGTCGGCCAGAGACTCTTCCATCGGCTGGTCATCGATCTCGATTGTGAGGCCATCGGCCCCTGCTGCGCAGGCGGCGAGGGAAAGACCCGGCACGAAGCGGGCAAGGCCTGCGGCGCGCGAGGGGTCGCAGATGACCGGGAGGTGCGAGAGGCCATGGACGGCGATGATCGAGGAGATGTCAAGGGTATGACGGTAGCGGGTCTCGGCGGTGCGGATGCCGCGCTCGCAGAGGATGACCTGCTCGTTGCCTTCGCTCATCACGTACTCTGCTGCCATGAGCCATTCGTCGACGGTTGCCTCGAGGCCACGCTTGATGAGGATGGGGACATCCGTGCGGCCAAGCTCTTTGAGGAGCGGGAAGTTCTGCATGCTGCGGGCACCGACCTGGATAACGTTGACGCCAGACGAGACGAAGGTCTCTACATCGCGCGGGTCCATGATCTCGGCCACAGCCGGCATCTCATGGACATGGGCGACAGAGCAGAGCTCGGAAAGGCTCTCAGGCCTGAGTCCGCTGAAGGAGTAGGGCGAGGTCTTCGCATTGTAGGTGCCTGCCATAAGAAGGCGGGCACCTGCTGCCTTCGCCTGTGTGGCAAGGGCATCGAGGTCGCGTCCGTCAAGCGCATTGGGGCCTGCCATGACCTGGAAGGAGCCGTCGCCGATCTTCACTCCGAAGCCGCAGTCAATCACGGAATTCTGTGGATGGAACTTGCGGTTTGCCTTCTTGTAGGGCTCGGAGACGCGCTGGACGCGGTCGATGATGTCCATGGACTCGAGGAGGAACGGATCGATCTTCGTCGTATCGCCGATGATGCCGACAATCGTCTCGTTCTCGCCTTTGGAGACATTCGTCCTGAATCCGCGGTTCTCGATCCAGGATATGAAATGCGCCAGCTGGTCTTCGGTGGCGCTCTGGTTTACGACAGCTATCATCGGAGAAACTCCCATCGTTTCGTGGCATATCGCGCAAAATCCTACTACAAATGTATGAAAGCCAGATTTCGTGTATATGTGAGTATCTGGGTCTTGGAAGTTCGTCTCGCCAAATTTAATGTTTCGGCTATAATCATGCCGCATGCTCCCTTAGCTCAGTGGATCAGAGCGTTCGCCTCCGGAGCGAAAGGTCGTGGGTTCGAGCCCCACAGGGAGCACCATAGCTTGCCTGAAAGAAGCGCTCTGCTGAGAGGCAGGGCGCTTTTCTATATTGTGGTCATGCTCTGTTATGCAGATCGGGCTTTGAACTGGATCCATATGATTGCAGCGCCATGCCGAAAAGGGCCAAAGGACCCCATTCGTGTCTTGAACAGAGTCTGTTCGATGAGAATGCTCATGCATTACGCGTTCTGCCAATCCTGAAACGTTTTCTGTCATCCACAGGCCATATCCCGAAGCACAGCACACCCTGCCTTTGGCATTTCCATTCCTCAATAGAAGCTGCATTGGCAGACACGACCGCGATTGAAGCGGGACGAGATCGAGCGGGCAACCGAAAGCGAAAGCGCTGTGCTGTTCCGTCATTTCTGCCTCCGTTTTGCTCCTCTCCACAATAGATGACCAGGAAGGAAAACTTCATGACCCGGCTGAAGACAACGCTTTAAGGAAGCTATCATGTACCTGTGCCGGAACCAAGGGCTTCCGGAAGACAGAGAGTGTCAATCGTTCCTGCTAAGCAGGTGTATGGAAAGGATAGGTCGCTATGAAGAAGAGCATCACAGCAGGACAGAAGGCGATCGCCGCCGCAGCCGCCATCGCCACCGCAGCCGTCCCGGGCGCCGCATTCGCTGAGGAGGCCCCTGCACAGGCGCAGGTACAGGCTCCTGCCGCCGTCGCAGCTCCGGCAGCAGAATCCACGGCCAAGAGCGTCCCCGAAGCCAAGGCCTCGCTGGACGAGGCCCAGAAGGCACAAGATGCCGCGCAGCAGAAGGCAGACGCCGCGCAGGCAGCAGTCGATGCCGACAACGCCGCGAAGCAGGCTGCCGAGACCGCTCCTGCCGAGGCAGAGGCGGCAAAGGATGCAGCAAACACCGCAATCGATGATGCAAAGTCCCAGACCGCAGAGGACGCAGAGAAGGCCGCAGACGCCACAGAGAAGGCAGACGAGGCCGAGAAGCAGGCTGAGGCGGATGCCGCTGCCAAGGACCAGGCTGCCAAGGATGCGGCCTCTGCCACCGACGAGGCGCAGAAGGCATACGACGAGGCGACGAAGGACGGCGGCTCTTCCGAGGACGTGAAGAAGGCGGAGGACGGCGCTGCCGCAGCGAGGGATGCTGCCGATGCTGCCAAGGATTCCCAGAAGGCCGCAGAGGACGCAGAGAAGGCCGCAGAGGATTCCAAGGCTGCAGCCGACAAGGGCGCTTCCGATGCTGCCCAGGGCGTGAAGGACGCCGAGGATTCCCAGAAGCAGGCAGAGGACACCGAGAAGGCTGCCGAGGATTCCAAGGACGAGGCGCAGAAGGCATACGACAATGCGACCGCCAAGGGCGGATCCGAGTCCGATATCGCCGATGCACAGGCGGAGAAGGACGCTGCCGATGCTGCCGTGAAGGACGCCGAGGATGCGAAGGCCAAGGCAGAGGCAGATCAGAAGGCAGCAGAGGCTGCCGAGGCCAAGGCCCAGCAGAAGGCAGCAGATGCCCAGAAGCAGGCCGAGACGGCACAGTCTGCGCTCGATGAGGCCAATAAGACCGCAGACGATGCACAGGCTGCACAGGACGCTGCCCAGAAGGCATACGACGAGGCGACCGCCAAGGGCGGCTCCGAGACAGACATCGCCTCTGCGAAGCAGAAGCTCGATGATGCTGCAGCCGCGAAGCAGAAGGCCGATGTGGCCCTTGACGAGGCACGCACAGCGACACAGCAGAAGAAGGCAGATCTCGATTCCGCCAACGCAGCCCTCGCAGCGGCCACGCAGAAGGCCGCCGACGCGAAGGCAGCGCTCGATGCGGCGCAGAAGGATGCCGACGATGCCAAGTCCGCGCTCGATGCAGCGCAGAAGGCCTATGACGAGGCATCCAGCGATGCTGAAGGCCAGAAGGTGAAGGACCTCAAGGACAAGGCCGATGCCGCGAAGGCTGCAGCGGATGCCGCTCCCCAGGAGAAGGCGGATGCCGACAAGGCACTCGCAGACGCCGCCACGAAGCAAGCAGATGCGCAGAAGGCATATGACTCCGCTGAGGCAACGGCGAAGAGATCATCTGATTACGCCGCGGCTGCCCGTGACAAATACATGAACGAGGAATATCTCGCCGAGGCGAAGGAAGGGAATCCGAAATTCCACAAGAGCGCCGAGGATGCCCAGAAGGCCGCCCAGGCCGCCTATGCTGCAATCAGGGAGTCCATCGAGAAGGCAGGCGGCGACTGGAATGCATACCTCAACGGCTCATTCGGCTTCTTCGAATGCGTCGGCAGCCAGGATGCGCTCGATGCCCTCACCCGCACCGGATGGAACGACAAGGCCACAGACGGATCCAGCTTCTCCGCAGCCACGCACAAGGGCGATGCCAGCTTCAACGATGCTACGTCTCTGGAGAACGTGAGGCGCGCGCTCCAGCTCATAAAGGAGTGCAACGAGAAGAGGGCGCTCTTCAATAGCGAGAATGCAGATGCGATTGCCGCAGGAAGGACCAGCAAACTGGAGCCTCTGCGCATCTCCGATCTTCTCATGGCGATGTCTGAATCCAATGTGAATTGGTCTGCCACGGCAGGAAACCATGCTGACAACTGCGGCGGAGACTTCATTACTGGAGAGAATCTGTGCTGGGGATACAGCGACCCCTTCGATGGCTGGTATACGGAAGAGATGGCGAACCTGAAGAAGGGCTCCGGGCAGACGGGGCATCTCCGCAACATCCTGAATCCGCAGTATACGACCACTGGCGCATCCTTCACGCAGAACGGTGCCACTAGCGGTCAGACCTTCAATGAAGGAGATGCCTTCTGGAAGGCCGGCAAGCGCTTCGAGACGAAGAGCTATACCGTCGACGAGTGGGAATCCCGCTTCATGGCCTACTACAACAAGGTCACGGGCGGCGTAGATGCGGGGAAGCTCGTCTCTGACTGCCGAAGCAAGGTCAAAGAGGCGAACGGGGCCAAGTTCATGGCGCAGCAGTCGGATGCCTATCTCAAGAGCTGCCAGGATGCGGTGGATGCCGACCAGAAGAAGATGGACGACATCGTGTCTGCAGCAACCTCTTCGGCGAAGGCAGCCCTCGATGCCGCCAGCACGGCGCTTGCAGACGCTCAGGCACGCGCAGCCAAGGCAGATGCCGCAAGCACCGAAGCGCAGGAGATAGCTTCCGCAGCACAGGCCGCATACGACGCAGCCGCCCAGAGCCAGAGCGCGGCGCAGAGGAAGGCGGCACAGGACCTCGATGCCGCGAAGGAAGCGAAGGCGAGCGCGGACAGCGCCCTTGCCGCTGCAAAGCAGGGCCTCGCCGACGCGCAGGCAGACGCCTCCGCAGCGCAGAAGGCAGCCAAGTCTGCCCAGGACGCATATGCAGGCGCCCAGGCAGCGGAGAGCGCTGCACAGAAGGCTGCCGCAGGCGCCCAGGCAGATGCCGCCTCTGCACAGAAGGCATACGACACCCAGCTCGATCTCGCGAAGGGCGCAGAGGACGCCCTTGCCAGGCTCGGCGCGGCCAAGGCTGCCAGCGCCACGGCGCAGCAGGCCGTGAAGGACGCCGAAGCGGAGCTGAAGGGCGCAGAGGCTCGGAAGGCGGCAGATCTTGCGGCGGCATCCGATGCCGCCAAGGATGCGGCTGCAGCCAAGACACGCGCTGCAGAGGCCGATGCGAAGCTGCCTGGGCTCAGGAAGGCAGCAGACGACGCAGCATCAGAGCTCTCGCACCAGCAGGAGCTTGCCAAGGGCGCTCAGGCAGCCCTCGATGCCCTGAACGCCGCGAAGCAGAAGCTTTCCGATGCCACCGATGCCAGGAAGGCAGCGGACGATGCGCTCGCAGCTGCGGAGCAGGCGCTCTCTGCAGCGCAGCAGAAGGCTGCGGACGCCCAGAAGGCTCTTGCCGATGCGCAGGCCAAGGTGCAGGAGGCGTCCGGCAAGGCAGCAGATGCCCAGAAGGCATACGATGCCGCTGCGGAAGAGCTCGCCCACCAGCAGGCTCTTGCCGACGCCGCGAAGCCCCAGAAGGACGCCCTCGATGCCGCGAAGGCTGCACAGGCAAAGGCAGAGCAGGATGCAGCGGACGCGCACCAGAAGCTCGCCGACGCACAGGACGCGCTTGCCGCAGCCAGGGCCGCAGCCAAGGCAGCGCAGGACCTCGCAGACGCGCTTGCCGGCCAGGATGCGGACACGCTCCTCGATGACACCTCGTTCGACCATGTTGGCAGCATCGGCACTTCCGAGCAGGCATACCGCGATGCGCTGAAGCGGGCCAAAGAAGCGCTCGCGGAGTGGAACGCCCGCGCCCCGCACCTCGAGGAGAACCTGGATGCGCTCGAGTCGGCAGCCAGGGAGCTTGCCGCCGCGAAGGACTCCTTCGCAAAGGCGCAGGACGCCTATCTCGATGCCCTTTCACGCGAGGCAGCATCCCAGGCTCACGACGCCACAGACGCCGCAGCCTACGGTTCCGCCATCAAACAGGCAGGATTCGGGCAGGCGGCAGCGCCTGCAGCCGTGCAGAAGGCCGCCAGGGTCCAGGCTGAGGCCTCCACGCCTGATACCGGCGATACCAATGCTGGCCTTGCCGGCATCCTCGCGGCAGCAGCCGCGCTCCTCGGCGCTGGCTCTGCGCTCCGCCGCAGGAACGAATAGCCGGAACAAGCGAAGGCACATTCCAGCAGAAAGGGGAGGCATCCAGCCTCCCCTTTCTCATGCAGCACCCAAGCTTCATTCCATGCGACATTCCTATATGATTGCCATATGGCAATCCCTCAAGACAGGAGATGCAGAACCATGCAGCTCATCGACTTCAACAGCAGCAGGAAGATCCTGAAGTTCTATGGTGGCAATGCCGGACGAAAGATCTGCATCGAAGGGCCCGATGGCGAGCCATGGATGCTCAAATTCCCGGAGAGCACAGCCGGCATGCGTGGCCGCGTGGCGTCCTACACGACGAGCCCGCTTTCGGAATGGCTCGGATCGCACATATACGAGGAGCAGGGTCTGCCCGTCCACAAGACGCTCCTCGGCTTCCGAGAAGGCAAGATCGTCTGCGCCTGCAAGGACTTCACGTACCCCGACAAGACGCTCACGACCTTCCATGATCTCAAGAACTCGCTTTCAGATGACCTGGAAGGCATGTATGCGAACCGCCCTTCCGATGGACGCAGCCTCTACCTCGCAGACATCCTCTCTGCAATCGAGGATTCCAGTGCATCCATAGATTCCGGCCTCCTGCGGGAACGCTTCTGGGACATGTTCATCATCGACACCTTCATCGGAAACGCAGACCGCAACAACGAGAACTGGGGCGTCCTCAGCAGGAACGGAGCCATAACCGGTCTAGCACCGGTCTACGACAACGGCAATTCCTTCTTCAGCAAGAGAAGGGAATCCGTCCTGGAAAGACGGTCCAAGAGCCAGGAATCCCTCATCCAGGATGCTGTGGGCGGAGCCCAGTCCTGCTACCTAAAGGATGACGGGCATCATATAAACCCGCTCAAATACATAACCAGCCTCGCCGACGAACAGTGCAATGCAGCGCTGCTGCGCTTCATGGAACGTCTCGACATGAATCAAATACGCGGGCTCATCGAGGGGCTTCCGGAGGAGTTCCTCAACTTCACGGTCATGCCGGAAGCTGCGAAGGAGTTCCATATCGGCGTGCTCGAGCAGCGGATCGAGAGGTACTACAGCCCTGCAGCAGCCGAGCTCTGCCGAAGGCACGAGGACATCTCCGGCCGCGATGCAGAAGAGGATTCACGGCAGGAAGATGAGGACCAGGAGCGCCCGGAAGACCCATCATGAGCACTGCTCTCCGAGAAGCACAGCAACATTGATACCAAGACAAGAGGGGGCAGGGAGCTTCAGGCTCCCTGCCCCCTCTCTGACATGCATCGAAGATAGATGCTAGCGCTTCCTGAACTTCATGGCCAGATAGCCCGCTACGGATGCTGCCGCCACTGCAAGGCCTACCGCTGCAGCCCTGAGCATCCCCGCGCTTCCCGTCTGGGGCATCACGGCGAGCGGCGTGTTCACGAAGGTGGACGATCCGGAGGACGTGACCTTGCAGACGAGATGCCCCGCACCGTCGTCGGCCACCTCGACCTTCTCGGTCAGGACATGCGCGTCGTACTTCACGTCCGTGCGCGTGCCCTTCACCTCGCGGATGGTATAGACATGCGTCCCGGTGTCGTCTGCCGTGGAGTCCTTCCTGTAGGAGATGGGGGAGAAGGAGACCTTACCGTCAGATCCGCTCACCGCCGTGGAGACCACCTTTCCCGACGAGTCCAGGAGCTCGAAGGACCAGCCGGAGGCCTCGAGGCCAGTCACCTGCTTCGTGGCCGCAAAGGAGACATTGCCCTCTGCATGGTAGGAGTTCGTGACCGTCGCAGTCTTCGTTGCATTCGACTCTATGGTGCCTTCCGTGCCGTCGGAGGACACGTATGCATAGCCGGCAGGGAGCGCCTTCTCGGAGACCGTATAGACCGTGCCGCGCGGCAGGCCGTCGATCCTCACGCTCTGCGCCGCCGTGAACCGGAACGTATAGACGCCGTCGGAAGCGGACCTCGTGGCCGGTGTCCCCTTCCCCGAAGCGTCGAGCACGGCAGCAGAGATGGACGTGACGGGCTTGCCCTCTGCGTCAACCAGACGGGCCTCGAACGTGAACGCCGCAGATGCGCCGGATGTGCCCTGGACGACCTTCCTCAGCACGAGCGAGCCCGGCCTGTGCGTGTTGTCGAAGACCACGCCGGAGGCATCGGTTGTAACCGTAGTATTCAGGACCTTTTCGTTCGCTGAGTTCACGCCTTCTGTGACCTTGACCGTCACCGTCTCGACATGGCTGTCGTAGGCAAGGGACGTGTCGCTGCCCCTCACTTCGCTCACCGTGTAGACATGCGTTCCGGTGTCATCCACACCGGCTGCTGCATCCTTCTCGTACTCAATCGTCCTGAACTCGACGATTCCGCCGTCCGCGCTCCTCTGCGTATCGATGACCTTGCCGGACCTGTCCTTCAACTGGAACGTATAGGACGTACCGTCCTCAGGCCGGGAGCCGTCCACGGTCTTGTAGGCGACAATGTTTGCGCTGCCTCTGAGGTCCTCTTCTGTATACGGCCTGTTCTTGAACCACGCCAGCAAGGTCCTGCGCGATGCGATCTGTCCCACCGTGCCGGAGGAATCGATGAGCGTCCAGCCATCGGGCGGCTGCTCCTCGACCGTGTACGTCGTCCCTGCGGGAAAGCCGTTGATATGGGCCGTCTCGCCGGCATGGATTCTCACGTAGAAGGTGCCGGAAGACATGGCGACAGAGGTGTCGATCGGCTTCCACTGTGCATACAGCGTGGCGGTCTTTCCGGCCGGAGCAAGATCCTTGACGGCAGCTCCGTCCGCGATCTTGGTCCCGGTGCCTTCTTGGTTGCCGTTGCATCGGAGGCGTTCCTGTCGTCGCTAATTGCGTAGCAGGCTGTCCGCCTGTGGACGCAGCAGCTTTATGGTCGTGAGTTGAGCTTCGAGAATCGGGACTATAGCTGTTCATGGCATGGGTGTAGCAATATACGGTCGTCCGGCTATTCGTCATGCTGTCAGAATCTGGAATGAGCTTTCCGATAACATCGAGAGCCTGCAGTCTGCCGTACGTATTGAGGAAGTATCCGGGCAGCTTGCATCCAGGACGGGTTGTGCTTGCCGCTCCTTCCTTTGCATCTGGGGCTGCGGAGCTGTCCTCATCTTGGTAGCTTTTTATCTGAAGTTGCCGGCAGCGTTTCTGGAAAGCAGAACCAATGCGCGGATGAAGTCCTCGGAGACGAGGTCTACCATCTTCTCGAAGGCGGCTGAGGCTTCATGGCGGTACTCGGTCAGCGGCTCCCTCTGCGCATAGCTCCTCAGCGTGATTCCCGAACGCAGGTAGTCGAGATCGGCAAGGTGCTCCTGCCAGCGGATATCGATACCGCCGAGCATGGCACGGCGGGCCAGATCCTGGAAGACGCCTTCAGGATAGGCGGCCTTTCCTTCATCGATGATCCCGGAGAGGGCATCATGGAAATCATGGACCAGCACCCGGGAATCCTTCCCTGCGTCCGGTGCGTATGCGGGAAGGAAGGCCTGCATGTACGCCGCTCCATCGGAGAAGCTGCTTTCCAGCGCTGCTTTTGCCTTCGAGCATGCATGCTGCAGGGATGCCTCGATGAGCGGGTCCATCCTGCAGCCGTCGAGGATCTCGTTCCTGCGTGCATAGATGGCCTTGCGCTGGGCATCGAGGACATCGTCGTAGTCGAGCGTCTTCCTGCGCTCTTCCCGTGCATCCTGCTCGGCCTGTATCTGTGCGTTCTCTATGAGCTGCTCTGCAGACCTGCTCCCGAGCGGGCCGACCGTGCACTGGAGGCGCCTATGCGACCTGAACCAGCGTGCCGTCTCCTTCGGGGCATGGAGCCGCATGAGGTCGTCCTCGAGGGAGCAGAAGAACACCGTCTCTCCGACATCACCCTGGCGCCCTGCACGCCCGCGCAGCTGGTCATCGACGCGCCTGCTCTCCGAATGGGATGCCCCGATGACACAGAGACCGCCTGCACGGCGCACATCTCTGCCGCGCTCGCGGCAGAGGAATGCCGCCTGTCTCCGTGCACGATCTTCGAATTCCTGCGGCATGTGCTCTCTGGGCATCCCTGTCCTGCGGATCAACGTCTCTGCTTCGGCCTCTGCATTGCCGCCGAGGAGGATGTCGGTGCCACGCCCTGCCATGTTCGTAGCTATGGTGACAGCTCCCGGCTTTCCGGCTCCGGCGATGATGGCCGCCTCTGCCGCATCGTTCTTCGCGTTGAGGGTGGCGTGCACGACATGGCGGCTGTCGAGGATGCCGGAAAGGGTCTCGGAGTCGAGGACAGAGTTCGTGCCGACAAGGACCGGCTGGCCTTTCGCGTGATGGCGTTCCACCTCATCGGCGACGGCCTGCCACTTTGCCGACTCTGAAGCAAAGACAACGTCCTTGCGGTCATGGCGCTGGACGGGGCGGTTGGCCGGTATTGCCTGCACGGGCATGTGGTAGGTCGCACGCAGCTCGGAATCCACGGAAAGGGCCGTGCCTGTCATGCCGGAAAGCTTGTCGTAGAGGCGGAAGTAGTTCTGGAGCGTGACGAAGGCAAGGGTCCTGTTCTCGGGGTGCACCTTCACGCCCTCCTTTGCCTCCAGCGCCTGGTGCAGCCCATCGGCATAGCGCCTCCCTTCGAGGATTCGTCCCGTGAACTCGTCGATGATCTTCACCTCGCCTGCAACCACGGCATAGTCCTTGTCGCGCTCGAAGAGATATTCGGCCCTCAGGGCCTGAAGGAGCAGGCTGGTGCTCCTGGGGTCCGGAGCGTCGAAGAGCCCCGGTGTGCCGAGACGCCCCTCGATCTTCGAGAGCCCGGCATCTGTCGCCATGACCGTGCGCTGCGGCCTGTCGAGCTCGTAGTCCTCGTCCTCATCGAGGTCCCTTACCGCCTCGGCGAAGCGGCCGTAGAGGGAAGATTCGTCCTCTGCGGGCGACGAGATGATGAGAGGCGTCCTTGCCTCGTCGATAAGGACGGAATCAGCTTCATCGACGATGGCAAAGCGGTGGCCGCGCTGCACTCGGTCGCGCCTGTGGAGGACCATGTTGTCGCGCAGGTAGTCGAAGCCGAACTCCGCGTTCGTCCCGTAGGTCACATCGCACCGATAGGCCTTCTGCCGCGCGGCGCTGTCCATGCCGCTCCTCACGAGGCCGCAGGAAAGCCCAAGGAATCCAAGGACGCTGCCGACCTCCTCTGCATCGCGTCCGGCAAGGTATTCGTTCACGGTCACGACATGGACCCCTCTGCCTTCGAGCGCATTGAGATAGGCTGCAAGGAGGGCCACGAGCGTCTTGCCTTCGCCTGTCCTCATCTCTGCCACGCAGCCATCGTTCAGGACAAGGCCACCCATGAGCTGCACGATGTAGTGCCTCTTGCCAAGGACCCTGAAGGACGCCTCGCGTGCTGCCGCGAAGGCATCGGGCAGGATGTCCTCCAGCGTCTGTCCGCCTGCGAGACGCGCTTTCAACTGTCCCGTCATGCTCCTGAGATCGCAATCGTCCATGGCTTCGTATCTCGGGGAAAGCCCATCTATCTCCACAGCCTTCCGCTGGTATGTCCTGAGCTGGCTTTCGGACCCGGCCGAGAGCGCGAGATCGAGAACCTTGGGCATTGAAATCCTTCCTCTGGGCTTTCCCTGCCTATAAGCTTACCTGCAGGCCATCGTACTTGGCAGACATTCGCAGGAATGGGTCCTTTTCGTTCCCGATCGTGAAAGAAGACGACTCTTTTCTCTGAGCTTGGCACTATGCAAGGGGAGAAGCCTCCTGTGCATGCAGGCTGCATGTCGAGGGTCCATGTTGTTTAACGATGCTTGAGGTATCTAGGATAGGCTTTGGGTAAGGACCAGAGAGTGCCCTGAGCAGAGTAGCTACCGAGGAGGAGTCGTGCCCAGAGATTTCGAGGACCCCAATACGTTTGGTCTCAGCGCCGCCGAAGTGGAGGAGCGCCGGCAGAAAGGCCTCGTCAATGCAAATGCCGATGTAAAGACGAAATCGATTCCCCAGATTGTCGCGGAGCACACCTTCACGCTCTTCAACGGCGTCAATGCCGTGCTGGCGCTGCTTGTATTCCTGACCGGGCAGTACCGCAACATGCTCTTCATGGTGATCGTGCTGGCGAACCTCTTCATCGGTATCGTCCAGGAGATCCGCGCAAAGCTCACGGTCGACCGTCTGACGCTTCTGACTGCAACGGATGCTCTTGTCATCCGTGACGGGGAGAAGCAGAAGGTTTCTGTTTCCGATATCGTCCAGGACGATATCATCTGCCTCGCGCATGGTGACCAGGTGCCGGCAGATGCCACGATTGTCCGAGGCTCCGTCTCCATGAACGAGAGCCTGCTTACGGGAGAATCCGATGCCGTGCACAAGGGGCCGGGAGATGAGATACTCTCCGGCAGCTTCGTCGACTCCGGATCTCTCATGGCAAGAGTCACGCGTGTCGGCGCTGCGTCCTATGCTGCCAAGATCAATGCAGAAGCGAAGTATGTGAAGCAGGCGAAGTCCGAGATCCAGGACTCGCTTCGGATGGTCGTCGAGTTCTCGACGATCCTCATGCCGTTCCTCGGAGGCGGCCTCTTCCTGAGGAGCGTCTTTGCAGAAGGCATGAGCTGGGAAGCTGCCATCCTCTCTGTCGTGGCAGCGCTTGTCTCGATGATTCCGCAGGGCCTTATGCTCCTGACGTCGACGGTCCTGGCTATCGCGACGACGAGGCTTGGCGCCAAGAATGTGCTCGTGCAGCAGAGCTACTGCGTCGAGACGCTTGCACGTGTCGATACGATCTGCCTCGACAAGACCGGCACCATCACTTCAGGCAGGATGGAGCTCATGGGGCTCCTGCCGCTTGGCGGACATGACGTGTCCGAGGTGCGCCAGGCGGTGCTTGCCATCACAGGAGCCGCATCTGACGATGCGAACGAGACGGCAGCTGCACTTCTGCGTGCCGCGGAAGGCTGGACTGAAGAGGCGGGTGCAGTCTCACGTGTCATCCCGTTCTCGTCCGCCCGCAAGTACTCGGGATGCGTGCTCGAGGATGGGCGCTCTCTTGCTCTGGGCGCAGGCCAGTTCGTGATGGGGGAGCGCTATGCTGCGCTTTCCCGTGATGTGGCGACCTTCGGCCTGCTTGCCCGTGTGCTCGTCGTCGGTTCCTGTGGAGGCTTCGACGAAGAAGGAAAGATCGAAGGCTCATTCGAGCCTTGGGGCCTCGTGGCGCTGCGCGATGAGATCAGGCCGACAGCTCAAGAGACGATCTCCTATTTCCGCCGCGAAGGCGTCGATGTACGCGTGATCTCGGGTGACGATCCACGTACTGTCTCTGCCATCGCATCTGCCGTTGGTGTTCCCCATGCAGAAAGATATATAGATGCCTCGACGATCCAGACCGAAGAGGAGCTCGTGCATGCAGTCGAGACAAAGAAGATATTTGGCCGCGTGACGCCGCAGCAGAAGCGCGAGATTGTCCGCATCCTCGAGTCGCATGGCCACACGGTCGCAATGACAGGCGACGGCGTGAACGATGTCCTGGCCCTGCGCGAGGCAGACTGCTCGGTGGCTATGGCATCAGGATCGGCGGCAGCAAGGAATGTCGCCGAGATCGTGCTTGCCGACAACGACTTCGCCCATATGCCCGAGGTCGTGGCAGAAGGCAGGCGCTCCATCAACAATCTGCAGCGCTCGGCCTCCCTCTTCCTTGTGAAGACGGGCTTTGCCATCGCCCTCTGCTTCATCTGCATCTTCTTCCCGCCATTCCCGTTCCTGCCGATCCAGGAATCCTTCTTCTCGGGCCTCATCATCGGCTATCCGTCGTTCGTGCTCGCGCTCGAGCCGAACCATGAGAGGCTGCATGGCGACTTCCTGACGAACGTGCTTGCCCGTTCGCTCCCTGGATCTATCGCGATCGTCTTCATCATCGCTGTCACGATGATGATGGAGCCTCTGATGGGATGGGACTTCGTCCAGACCTCGACTCTGTGCCTGCTTCTCGTCTGCATGGTCGGCGTCGGCCTCATCTGGCGCATCTCGCGTCCGCTCACGCCGCTGCGCTGCGCCCTTATCGCCTCCATCATCATTGCAATCGCTGGCGGGTCATTGCTATTCGGAAACTTTTTCATGATCGAGCCGCTCACGCCCTGGATGGTCGTGTACCTTTTCAGTGCAGGAGCGCTGGCACTCGTTCTCTTTGCCCTCCTGTACCGCCGTTTCGATAAAAGCATCGAACATGAAGGACGTCTTGCATACGTCGTGAAGAAGGCCGAGGTCGCATATGCTCAGCACAGAAGCCGTGTCAGAAGCCGTACGAGAGGCTAGGAAGCCCAAGCAGATCGAGGCAGGTGGCATCTCGCGGGCTGCGACCATCGTGTCGAAGATTCCTGGTGCCGAGAGGCTGCCCCGTGCGCTTCTGATCCTCCTCGAGAATGTCGTGCGCCGTGCCAAGACGGATGAGGAAGCCATGCTCATGTGTGCCCGCATCCTCGAGGCAGGGGAGAAGGGTGCCCAGGGCAAGGAGATCGAGTTCATGCCATCAAGGGTCCTCTTCCAGGACTTCACGGGCGTGCCGGTCTTCGTCGACTTCGCTGCCATGCGCGATGCGATGGCGGCACGTGGCGGCGATCCCGAGAAGGTGAACCCCCATATCCCCACGACCCTCATCATCGACCACTCCGTGATTGCAGAAGAGGCAGGCTGCGCAGGCGCACGCGCCGAGAACGAGCGCATCGAGGCAGAGCGCAACCGCGAACGCTTCGCCTTCCTGAAGTGGGCAAGCCGCTCCTTCGAGAATGTGAAGGTCGTCCCTCCTGCAGAGGGCATCTGCCACCAGCTCAACATGGAGCGCTTCTCGAAGGTCGTCGGCACCGATGCGCTCTGGCAGGGCGAGGGGGAGATGGCGTGCTTCGACACGCTTGTCGGCACGGACTCCCACACGACCACGGTCAATGGCATCGGCTGCATGGGCTGGGGCGTCGGCGGCATCGAGGCAGAGGCGGCAGCGCTTGGCCAGTCGATCACGATGCTCGTGCCTGAAGTCGTCGAGCTCAGGCTCGAGGGCAAGCTGCGCGATGGCATCTCCGGCATGGACTGTGCACTTACGGTCTGCGAGCTGCTCCGCAAGGCACAGGTCGTCGGCTCCCTCGTCGAGGTCACAGGACCGGGCGTGGCCGAGCTCACAGCAACGCAGCGTGCCTGCATCGCGAACATGACGCCGGAGTACGGCGCGACCACGACGCTCTTCCCGGCGGATGCCCAGACATTCAAATATCTGGCGCTCACCGGACGCGACCCTGAAGAGATCGCCTTCATCGAGGCATACCTGCGCGAGCAGGGCATGCTCGGCGAGCGCGACGCCCACTACGCACGCACCTATACGCTCGACCTCTCGACCGTCGAGCCCTGCCTGGCAGGACCTTCACGCCCCCATCGCCGCGTTGCAGTTCCGGGGCTCAAGGCCCGCTTCGAGGAGTCGTCTGCCGAGCATGGCCACAAGCCCGAGACGGGGAAGATGGCGCTCCAGTTCGGCGACAGGACGTGCGAGCTCGACCATGGCGCGCTTGCGATCGCTGCCATCACGAGCTGCACGACGGCAACCGATCCTGCCATGATGGTGGCAGCAGGCCTTGTCGCGAAGAAAGCCACGGATTTCGGCCTTGAGCCCAAGCCCTGGGTCAAGAAGATCATGGCTCCGGGCAGCCATGCGACGCTCGAAATCCTGAAGCGTGCGCACCTCACAGCACCACTCGAGAAGCTTGGCTTCTTCACCTGCGGCTTTGGCTGCATGAGCTGCATCGGCAACTCCGGAAGCATTGCACCTGCCCTTCATGAGCATGCAGACGATCTCGAGCTCACGAGCATCCTTTCGGGCAACAGGAACTTCGATGGCCGCATCTCGCCCGATGTCGCACAGAACTATCTTGCAGAGCCTGCGCTCGTCGTTGCCTACTCGCTTGTCGGCACGCTCGACACCGATCTCTCTGAGGAGCCGGTGGGTACCGGCAAGGACGGCAAGCCTGTCATGCTCTCCGACCTTCTGCCTACCGATGAAGAGATCCGCGATGTGCTTGCAAAGGTGCTCACGAGAGACCTCTACGAGGAGGCGGCCGAGGGCCTCTTCGAAGGCTCGGACGCATGGAAGGCCATTCCTGCATCTTTCTCTGCAACCTATGCCTGGGACGAGAACTCGACCTATGTGCGCCGCCCGCCCTACTTCGAGGATGCAAAGCACGAGACAGTGCGCGCGGTGAAGGACGCACGCGTGCTGGCACTCCTGGGCGACTTCGTGACGACCGACCACATCTCTCCTGCCGGCACGATTGCCGAAGGCTCTCCTGCCGCCCGCTATCTCACGGAGCACGGCGTGCCCGAGAACGAGTGGAACACCTACGGCACGAGGCGCGGCAACCATGAGGTGATGATGAGAGGCACGTTCGCGAACGTGAAGCTCGAGAATGCCCTTGCCCAGGGCAGGCAGGGCGGCTACACCTATGACTTCGAGCGCGATGAGGTCACGAGCATCTACGATGCCGCTATGGACTACAAGGCACAGCACGAGGACGAGGTCGTTGTCGCCGGAAAGATGTATGGCTCCGGCTCGAGCCGTGACTGGGCAGGCAAGGGCCCGGCACTCCTCGGCGTCAAGGCCGTCCTCGCAGAGAGCTTCGAGCGCATCCATCGCTCGAACCTCATCGGAATGGGCATCGTGCCGCTCCAGTTCGAGGACGGTGTCTCAGCAGGCATGCTAGGCCTCGACGGCACGGAGCGCATCACGGTCGAGCCGATCGACTTCTCGAAGGGGCTTCCGGAGCCAAAGATGGTTGCTGTAAGCGCTGTCAAGCCATCCGGCGAGAAGATCGATTTCCGTGCGCTCGTGCGTGTCGATACGCCGAGCGAGGGTGCCTACATTTCAGAAGGCGGAATTCTGCCTTATGTTCTTGGACAACTTGTGTGACATGG
Organism: Olsenella sp. AGMB03486; assembly: GCF_040884255.1. NCBI lineage: Bacteria > Bacillati > Actinomycetota > Coriobacteriia > Coriobacteriales > Atopobiaceae > Olsenella > Olsenella sp. AGMB03486. The sequence goes on along the minus strand of NZ_JBEVTM010000003.1, from coordinate 97,447 downwards.
TCCCATCTTCGGGGAGAGTGCTACAGTCTCGCTTCAGCATATGAATCGTGATTTGGAGGATTGCTTGATCTGCCCATTCTGCGGAACGCATATCGAAGACGGTCTGGATGTCTGCCCAGCCTGCCATGCCGATCTGACGGCTGTGGCACATGTATCCCATCCGGACCGGCGCTATTGCGCGAGCTGCGGCGCCCTCATCCCCGAAGGAGCCGATGTCTGTCCTCAGTGCGGCATGCCCTGTATCGCAGATGAGACGGATGCAGATGACGGCGAGGAAGTCACCTGCGAAGGTGCTCACGTGAAGGAAGCGCCTGAGACCCCGCGCATCATCTCTGCCATCCCTACGGCAGATGGACCGTTCTCTGCGACGTCTGCCAATGAGCGCCTGCCAAGGAGGCGTGTCTTCACGCTTGCGTTTGTCGCAGCGCTTGTCTTCGTGGGCGGCGGCATCCTCGCAATCACGCAGCCCTGGAACCCGAATGCCTACTCCATCAAGGCCACGACCGCAGCTGATACGTCGAAGGCAGGCTACCCGGGCGAGATCGACAAGCTTGCAGGACAGGATACGGGCATCGATACCTCCGATGTGGAGTCCGGAGACGCCCAGACCTATGAAGCCATCTCGGGCTACTGGGAGCAGCTCGGAGACATCAGGAAGAGCCTCGAGGAGAGCGAGACCGCACTCAAGGCAGATGTCCAGGATTCCTCGAAGGACATCTCGACCGACTACCAGACGGCAAAGCAGAATGCCCTGGATCTTTCGAACCTCATCTCCGATATCGGGGACGTGGATGTGAGCACGGGCACGTACGCCGACGATGTCACGAATCTCCAGACCTTGGGCTCGTGGCTCAGGAACTGGTCCGATGGCCTTATGGAGGCCTGGGACAGGGCGCAGTCCGGCTCGTACAAATCTGCCGACACGATCCTCGCTCCGCTCTCTTCAAGCGAGAGCACGGATGGCTCGAACTCCTATGCGCAGCTCTTCGATCAGAGCTATGACAGATGGCAGCCGCAGGAGAAATAGCTTTCATTTCCCCGCAATGTCTCTGCCGAATGTGTGAAAGACGCGCCGTGCTGGTACTATCAGAAGATGGAAGAATTGTATGAAGGTGCCACAGGGCCGGGGAGGTTCAGATGGGCTTTTTCAATAGGAACAGCGTCTATGTCCCGAAGCGCGAGCTCAAGGGAACGGAAGTTGCTGTATTCAAGACCAGCAAGGGCACGATCAAGGTGCGTCTCGACTGCAAGGGTGCACCCATCCATTGCGCCAATTTCTGCGAGCTTGCAGAGAAGGGGTTCTACGACGGAACGAAGTTCCACCGCTATGTGCCGGACTTCGTGATCCAGGGCGGAGACCCCAATACGAGGAACATGAGCTCTGCCGATGTGGCAGCAGGCAAGCCCGGACCTGATGGCATGCCGGGCACGGGCGGCCCTGGCTACAGCATCAAGCACGAGTGGGATGTGAATCCGCGCAACAGCCATGAGGATGGCGCGCTTGCAATGGCACGCTCGCAGATGCCCGATTCGGCTGGATCGCAGTTCTATTTCTGCCTTGGCCCGCAGCATTTCCTCGACCCGAACTACACGGTCTTCGGCCAGACGATCGAGGGCCTCGACGTCGAGAAGAGCCTGAGGGCAGGAGACGTGCTCGAGTCTGTGAGCATCGTCGACGAATAAGGGCACGCTTAGCAGCACCTGGAGGTGTGACGCATGAACCAGCAGGCATATGAAGCAGGAAAGGCGGCCTATCAGCAGGGCGACTGGAACGGGGCCGTTGCTCTCCTGCATCAGGCAATAGATGCAACAGAGGCGAATGGCGCAGCAGAGCATATGCTCGGCAACGCCTATATGAAGCTCGGCAGGTATGCCGAGGCAGCTGACGCCTATGGCAAGGCTCTGGCAGATGCTTCCTACGGCAAGGTGGGAGCGCTCTCCTGCAACCGTGGCCGTGCCTATCTGGCCGCAGGCCAGCCGGATGAGGCAATCGCCAGCCTCAACGCAGCTGTCCAGGACCAGTCCTATGCCAAGGCATACAAGGCCTATGTGGCCCTCGGCGAGGCATACCGCATGAAGAACGATGTCAGGAATGCCGGCATCGCCTTCAGGAACGCCGCCATCGACGAGAGCAACCCGGATCCTTCGTTCTCGCTTCGCGAGCTCGGTGCCTGCTTCATCGCACTGCACCGTCCGGTCGATGCTGTCGAGGCCTACCGTACGGCACTCGACTTCGCGACGCCGATGGAGAACCAGAACGCCATCTACTCCGAGCTCGGCATGGCATATGTCGCTGCCAACCGCATGAGCGAGGCTGTGGATGCCTTCGCGCATGCAACGGCCGATGGCACCTATATCCTGCCGACCGACATGCAGATTGCCTACGACTCCGCAAAGCGCGCTGTCGCTTCGACCCAGGCGAACAATCCTTCCGAGACCGATGCCCTGCTTGCTGCTGCTGGCTATGGTACGTCCCAGGACACGTTCGATCCGCTCGATCCCCTCGGCCAGTCGGGGGAGTTCATGCCGTCGCCTGAGAAGACCGGCTTCTTCTCTGTCTCCGAGCAGGACCTCGTCGAGGCTGACAAGAAGGAGCGCAAGGTCCGCCGCAAGAAGAAGCATACGGGTCTCAAGGTCTTCCTCGTGCTCCTGATCGTCGTCGTGGTCGTCGGCGGCGTCGGTGCCTATGCGTACTGGCGTGGCTATGGCTGGCCTACGCAGGAGACGGTCATCACCTCGCTCTTCAATTCGAAGGCATCGGGCGACGATCCTGCAAGCTTCATGGCGCCGAGCCTTTCCGACTCTGAGCGTGCTGCCATCGAGGACATCCTGCCTTCTGGCGCCACGATCTCTGTTGACGGACTCGACAAGAGCATGGACAGCTCGACGGCCCGCGTGACCGCCACGCTTTCTTCCGGCACGACCCAGACCTATACGGTCACGCTCGTCCGCGACGGCATCGGCTGGAGGGTCTCTTCGCTCCAGCTGAGCTATGATTCCGTCTCGAGCAATTCTTAGAAGCATCTTCGGCGGAACTAGACATAGGGAATATCAGGGATAGGAAGACATGTCCTTTATCGACTCCATATTTGGTGAGTATGGCGGAGACCTTGCCATCGATCTCGGCACCGCAAATACGCTTGTCTCGGTCCGTGGCCAGGGCATCGTCCTGAACGAGCCTTCCGTCGTCGCAATCGACAAGGAGCAGGAGCGTGTCCTTGCCGTCGGCTCCGATGCAAAGCGCATGATTGGCCGCACGCCGGGATCGATCATCGCCGAGCGTCCGCTGAAGGACGGCGTCATTGCTGACTTCGATGTCACCGAGGTCATGCTGCGCTACTTCATCGAGAAGGCGCGCGAGCGCAAGTATCCCTGGTCGCCGCGTCCCCGCGTCGTCGTCTGCGTGCCGTCGGGTGTCACGTCCGTCGAGAAGCGTGCTGTCTTCGAGGCAACGATCTCTGCAGGTGCCCGCCAGGCGTATCTGATCGAGGAGCCGATGGCTGCTGCCATCGGTGCCGACCTGCCGATCGAGGACCCGACGGGATCGATGATCGTCGACCTCGGCGGCGGCACGACCGAAGTGGCCGTCATCTCGATGGGCGGCATCGTCGTCTCGCAGTCCATCAGGACCGCAGGAGACGAATTCGACCGCACGATCCTCGAGCATGTGCGCGATGCCTACAACCTCTCTATCGGCGAGCGCACGGCTGAGGACATCAAGATCAAGGTCGGCTCTGCCGCTCCTCTTGCCGAGGAGCTCGACGTCGAGGTCAACGGCCGAGACGTGCTCACGGGCATGCCGAAGACCGTGCGCATCGAGTCCGAGGAGATTCGCCGTGCACTCGACAAGCCGCTCGACGAGGTCACGAAGGCCGTCAAGGATGCGCTCGATGTGACGCCGCCCGATCTAGCCTCCGACCTCATGTACTACGGCATCCTCCTCACGGGCGGTGGCGGACTGCTGCGCGGACTCGACCAGCGTCTGCGCGAAGAGACGGGCGTGCCCGTCAACGTGAGCCCCACGGCCCTCGAAAACGTTGTCAATGGCTGCGCGAAGGTCCTCGAAGCGAATGCCCTTTCCGGCGGCTTCGTCCAGAGTGCCGGCCTGTAGACCAAGGATCTGAAGAATGCCCGCAAATGGTGCTCCGCATGGCCTCCAGAGGACAGGCCAGAATTCCTCTGGAGGCCGTCTCGCTATAGTCCTTTTGGCCCTTTCCGTCATCATGTTCACGGTCAGCTGCCGCATGGGCGATGTCGGTGCGCTCGGTGCTGCCCGTACTGTCTGGCAGACCGTGACGATGCCGATAAGCTACATCGGATCTGTTGCGGTCCAGCCGTTCCAGGGCCTTGGCAACATCTTCGCGAACCTCACGGCAGACCAGGAGACGCTCTCGCAGCTGCAGGAGGAGAACAAGCAGCTCGTGGCAGAGAACGCCGAGCTCGAGGAGGCGCAGCAGACCGCAACGCGCCTGCAGGCGCTGCTCGACCTCAAGGATACCTACAACCTGCAGTCGACCGCGGCACGCATCATCAATGCGTCGTATGACAACTGGTCCCGCACGGTGACACTCGACAAGGGCAGCTCGTCAGGACTGGCTGTCGGCATGCCGGTGACGGATTCCTACGGCGTCATCGGCCAGATATCCGAAGTCAGCGCCACGACTGCCACGGTACGCCTCATCACGGATGAGAACTCGGGCGTCTCCGCCATGATCCAGTCGAGCAGGGCACAGGGCATGCTCAATGGCTCTGCCGATGGCACCTTGAGCCTCAACCTCGTGAGGACCGACCAGACCGTCAATGCCGGCGATATCATCGTCACCTCGGGCCTCGGCGGCGTCTATCCGAAAGGCCTGCCTCTTGGCACGGTGACCTCGGTCGAGAAGTACGACGGCGCCATGTACTACACGATCACGGTAGAGCCCTTCACGAAGACAGAGAGCTACGAGGAAGTCCTCGTGATCACGTCGCTTACAGAGGACCAGGCTGCAACTGCTGAAGACATCGCAGCTGCGGACTCGCAGGAGACCTCGTCGGCAGCTTCTTCGACGACGTCGACCTCGACCGATTCCTCATCTGACTCATCGTCTGATGGCTCGTCCGACTCTTCATCGGACAGCACATCTGGCTCTTCGGCATCCGATTCTTCGTCGAGTACGTCCAAGACCACATCTCAGTCCACATCATCTTCCGCGACGACGTCTTCTTCCTCGACGTCGAGCTCCCATTAGGCAAGGCAGGAGACTTCATGCAGATACAGGACACGAACAGATATCGTCACGATGCGCTCGTTCTGGGGATCGTCTGCCTCGTGCTGCAGCTTGCCGTGGCTCCCTATATCGCGATTGCAAACGGGCATCCGAACTTTGCCTTCATCTTCTCTGCGACCTTCGCGCTCACGGTCGGCGGCCCTACCGGTGTCGCTATGGGCTTTGCGGCAGGCATTATCTATGACCTGGGTGCTTCGAGCCCGATGGGGCTCATGGCATTCCTGCTGACGCTCTCCTCCTACATCCTCGGCATCGAGGCAAGGAACAAGCTGAATGACGACCCGGGAGCAGCGCTCGTGAATGGCCTCATCAGCTGCTTCGCAGTCAGCCTTCTCTATGGGCTCGCGATGCTCCTGACCGGCTCGAGCGCCTCATTCATCGATATGATTCTGACAAGGAGTCTGCCATCCTTCTTCCTGACGGCGCTCTTTGCCATTCCGTTCTATCTCTTCTATTCGCGTCCGCAGTCTTCGGGCGCGACCCTGAACCGCAGCCTCGGGACGAAGATGCCGACGCTTGGCAATACCCGCAGGCGCAGCCAGGGACATCTCGGCACCAGAGGGCGGAAGATCTAGCTGTGAGCCTTTCCACCATCATCATCCTCGTGCTCGTCTCGATCATCGTCGTGGCGGGCCTCGTGCTTCTCTTCTCGCGTGGGGAGATGCGCTTCAAGTTCGATATCGGCGGCTCGGCTCCGCGTGCAGCGGGCGGAAACGATGACTCCGGCGACACGACGATCAGGAACCGCATCATGGGCCTCGGCATCTTCTCCGGTGGCGCCATCGCGGTACTCCTTGCACGTCTCTGGTCCATGCAGCTCGTCTCCTCTGACGAGTATGCTGCCCAGGCAGAATCGAACCGTACGAGGACCATCTCGATTGCCGCTCCCCGCGGACGCATCCTCGACCGCAATGGCAAGGAGCTCGTGACGAACCGTCCGAGCCTCACCGTTGTCGCAGACTCTGAGGTCGAGAACGACGACGTGGAGATGCAGCTTCTCGGCAACCTTCTTGGCATGCCCCGCATGGCCGTGAAGAGGAAGGTCGAGGATTCCTCGGAAGGCGCCCAGTCTGCCCGTCCCGTGATGGTCGATGTCTCTATCCGCGTTGTGGCCTACCTCGAAGAGCACCCCGATCTCTTCACTGGCGTCACGGTGCAGGAAAGGACACAGAGAAGCTATCCGTATGGCTCGCTTGCTGGCCAGGTTCTGGGATACGCCGGCACGGTCACGAGCGACCAGCTGGCGGCATCAGGCACCTCGACCGATGAGGGTGCCATCGAATACGAGTCAGGAGATACGGTCGGCCAGGCAGGCGTCGAATACGAATACGAGAATGTCCTTCAGGGCGTCCGTGGCGAGCAGACGGTCTACGTCGATGCCTCGGGCAATGTCACGTCGTACTCGACGACGGTCGATCCCCAGGCAGGCTCCGATGTGCTGCTGACGCTCGACCTTGCGATCCAGCAGGGCTGCGAGAGTGGCCTTGCCCATGCCATCAAGGTTGCAAACGACCTTGGCTACAAGGACTGCAAGGCAGGCGCCATCCTCTGCATGGATGTCACGAACGGCGAGATCCTGGGCATGGCCTCAGCGCCCTCATTCTCTCCGTCGGTCTTTGTCGGTGGTATATCGAACGACGACTGGAATGCGCTGAACTCGGAAGAGGGTATGTATCCTCTGATCAACCGTGCCATCCAGGGCCAGTACTGCTCTGCCTCGACGATCAAGCCGCTCACAAGCTTCGCTGCGCTCTCGAATGGCATCGCGACCATCACTTCGACCTACTACTGCGCGGGCCTCTGGACAGGCTTCGGCGAGGCATATGGCCAGTACTGCTGGAAGAAGACCGGACATGGAACAATGACGATCGAGACGGGCATCACGTATTCGTGCGACGTCGTCTTCTATGAGATCGGCAAGGCATTCTATCTCTCCGACAATCCGGAAGCCCAGCAGGATCATCTGCGCATGTGGGGCCTGGGCTCGACCTACGATATCGACCTTCCGAGCGAGGCGTCAGGACGCGTGCCTGATGCTGATTGGAAGAACGAGTACTACAGCGCCTACGACGAGGACACCCGCACATGGATGGGCGGCGACCAGACGAACCTCTCCATCGGCCAGGGCGACCTGCTCGTGACGCCTCTGCAGATGGCATGCGCCTATGCAGGCATCGCGAATGAAGGCCCGATCTGGCGCCCGCATGTGCTCAAGGGCGTGCAGGCGCAGGGAGCCTCGGGCACGGTCGTCGAATACCAGCCCGAGATTGCGCTCTCGCCGACAGAGGATGCCACCTACTTCTCGACCATCAAGAAGGGCCTGCGCGGCGTGCTCGAGAAGGAATCGACGAACATCATTGCCCACTTCAGCTCGCTCTCCGTCTCCGTCGAAGGAAAGACCGGCACGGGCGAGGTCAATGGCAAGGACCCGGTCGGCTGGTTCGTGGCCTATGCTCCTGCAGAGAGCCCGAAGTATGTCTGCGCCTGCGTTGTCGAGGAAGGCGGCTACGGCGAGAACTCTGCCATGCGTGGTGTGCGTGACGTCTTCGGTGCCATCTACAACGAGCCGGATACATCCGATGCAAGCAGCACGAGCGGTGCCCGCTAGGGGAGAGAGGAGGACAAGATGCAGTACAGAACGCCCAGGTCGCAGGAAGGCTTCTTTGACAGGATGGCGCATGCTCTGAACGGCAGCCATGGCAGGCACGGAGGCGGCAGGCACGCGACCGTCCGGCGCAGCTCTGGCATCGCATCGAAGGTCTATCTTCCCCAGCTCGTGCCGGCAATGCTCCTTGTGGCCTATGGACTTATCGTTCAGTGGTCAGCCTCGCTCTCGATATCGGAAGCCTCCCTCCCGCGCCAGGCGATAGGTGTGCTCATCGGCTGCATCTTCGCCTTCATGATCTGGCGCTATGACTACCGCACGCTTGCAAACATGCGCACGGCCCTCATGGTTGCAGATGCCGTGCTGCTGCTCCTGCCGAGCATTCCTTTCATCGGCGTCTCTGCCAAGGGCATGACGGGCTGGATCCAGATTCCCGGCATCGGCCTTCGCTTCCAGCCATCGGAAATCGCAAAGCTCGTGACGATCTTCCTCATGGCATCAGTCACAGCGGAATACAACGGCAGGATAGAGACGCTCAGGGACTATGTGAAGCTCTGCGGGACCCTGCTCTTCCCGTTCGTGCTGATCATGACGCAGCCTGACCTGGGCACGGGCCTCGTGCTTCTCTTCTCGGGTGCCTGCGTCATCATCTGCGGCGGCGCGAAGAGAAGCTGGGTGCTCGTGACCATCGCCTTGATCGTCATCGGCGCTGCCCTCATCATCGCCACGTCGATGACAGAGGGGCTGCCCCATATCCTGAAGGAATACCAGCTGAACCGACTCATCGTCTTCGTCGATCCTTCGGTCGACCCGACAGGAGACGGCTACAACCTGGCGCAGGCCAAGATCGCTGTCGGCTCGGGCGGCTTCTTCGGCAAGGGCGTCGAGAACGCGACACAGACGATTGCAGGATTTCTGCCTGAAGCCCATACCGACTTCGTCTTTGCCCTGCTTTCGGAGGAATTCGGTTTCCTGGGCGCGCTCGTGCTCCTGGGCCTCTTCGGCTGGCTCATCTTCTCGACGCTTGCGCTTGCCCTCAAGGTGGAGACGACGTTTGCAAAGCTCGTGCTTGTCGGCATTGTTGCCATGTGGACGTTCCAGGTGCTCGAGAATGTGGGTATGTGTATAGGCATCATGCCCATCACGGGCATCCCGTTGCCCTTCATCAGCTTCGGCTCGTCGTCGATGCTGGCGCAGATCACGGCGGTGGGTGTCGTGCAGTCGATATGGCGGAACAGGACGAAGTCCGCGTAAGGCCTGGACTTCAGGATCGGAGGCATTGTGGCCAAGAGCAAAGGAATACCCTTCAGCAGGATATTCGAGGTTGCCGGCGCCATGAAGATGGCACAAGACCGCTCGGAGTCCAGCGTGAAGGTCGAGGTGCTTGTCGGCGCTGGTGCTCCTGCCGACGAGATCTCTGCAATGAAGCGCTGCTTCGTGCCTGAGACCGCGCGGGCGCATGTCCTGGTCTGGGATCTCTCTTCGAGGGCTGAGACGGCACCTGATGCCGATACCGATCTGGCAGTCGTGCTCGTCGGCACGCAGCCGAAAGAGGCAGCCCGGATTGCGCTTGCCTGCGTACGCAGGAAGTGCGGCTGCATCTTCGTTGTCCCGTCTGCGCTCGAGGCTCCCCAGGAGCTGCCGCGCGAGCTCGAGGACACGGTCGATATCGTGGCTGCTGCAGGCGAGGAAGCCATCCTTTCGAAGCTTGCGCTTGCGCTTGCTGCCCAGGAGGAGCGCATCCTCCTTGCCGCTGCCTTCCCGTTCTGCAGGAAGGCTGTCGCCTCTGCGCTTGTTCGGCAGAGCGCATTGGCGAATATGGGTGTCGGTGCCATCTCGCTCATCCCAGGCTCGGACCTTCCGATCATGCTGGCCGAGCAGGAGCGCCTGGCACTCGATCTCATGGGCGTCTATGGGAAGAAGCCCGGCCCCGAGGCAGCGGCAGATCTTGCGGGCGTCTTCGGTGCAGGCTTTGCCTATCGTGCCATTGCCCGCACGCTTGCAGGGGCAGTTCCTGGCATCGGCTGGGCCTTGAAGGCTTCTGTCGCCTACGGAGGAACTGTGCTTTCCGCCTGGGCTGTCGAAACGCACCTTGCAGGTGACATGCCTGAGATCTGGAGCAATATCCAGGAGTTCGTCTCTGCTCTGGCAGGTGCGCAGGGCAGGGAGGCAGCGCCCGAGCGCCAGGAGCAAGAGCAGCCCAGGATTGTGCCTCTTGCCCAGGCAACGCTTCCTGAAGCGCCGAAAGATGAAGGAGATGGCTATATCACGCTTTCCTAGCAGATGAGGTGCGTGGTGAAGCTGTGGAGTGCCGAAATCTTTAGACAGGAATGGCATGCAGGAGGGCTATTCTTTGTTACGCAAAAGGCATCTCATGAAGGAACGTTCACATTTCGCACTAAAACCGCAGCTAGCTGACTTTTTCTGATTGACGATTGTTCTGAGCGCTAGTAGAATAGCTAGCTGTTGCACTCAAATCAGCAATGAAGGGTTCACACATGTACGCAATCGTTTCAACTGGCGGCAAGCAGTACAAGGTTGCCGAGGGCGATATCATCGACGTCGAGAAGCTCGATGCCCAGCCCGGCGACGAAGTCCAGCTTGACGTCCTCATGCTCAACGATGGCCAGGAGGTCACTGTTGACGCATCCACCCTCTCCGACAAGAAGGTTACCGCCGAGGTGCTGGAGCAGTTTAAGGGTGAGAAGCAGCTCGTTTTCAAGTTCAAGAAGCGCAAGCGCTATCACCGCACCCGTGGCCATCGTCAGTACCTCACGAGGATTCGCATCAAGGCTCTCCCCGTCGAGGCTGCAGCAAAGTCTGCAGAGTCGGCCGAGTAAATTCCGTTCGGTATAGCAAGCAGATAGGCAGGTACTCTCATGGCACATAAGAAGGGCGGCGGCTCCTCTCGCAACGGCCGCGATTCCCGCGGTCAGCGTCTCGGCACCAAGCGTTTTGGTGGCCAGGCAGTGAAGGGGGGCGAGGTCCTCGTTCGTCAGTGCGGCACGCACATCGCACCGGGCGAGAACGTCGGCTGCGGCAGGGATTACACCCTGTTTGCACTCAAGGCTGGCACCGTCGAGTTCACCAAGGGCAAGAAGCACATGGTGCACGTCCGTACGGCGACCACCGCGTAGCAATTGTTGGACACGCATTGCTGAAGGGACCCTTCCGAGGGTCCCTTTTCTTTTCTCGAAGACGTTTTCGGGGCAGATAGAACGACAACCGATATACTCGATTGAGTAGAGCACGATACAAGGAGGGGCGATGTTCACTGACTTTGCCCATATCAACGTACAAGGCGGCAACGGAGGCGCTGGATGCATGTCATTCAGGCGCGAGGCCTATGTGCCGAAAGGCGGGCCTGACGGCGGAGACGGCGGACGCGGAGGAGATGTCATCCTCGAGGCGGACCCCCAGCTCTCGTCGCTCATAGACTACCGCTACAAGCATCACTTCAAGGCAGAGCGCGGCACGCATGGCCAGGGAGCGAGAAAGCACGGCAAGGACGGCGAGGACCTGATCCTCAAGGTGCCTCTCGGCACCGTCGTGCGCGAGCTCGACCATGAGACGCAGAAGCCGCTCTACCAGATTGCAGACCTCACGCATCCCGGCGAGCGCGTCGTCGTAGCCCCTGGCGGCATCGGAGGCCGTGGCAACATCCACTTCGTGACATCCGTCAGGCGCTCTCCGGCCTTTGCCGAGAAGGGCGAGCCTTCGCAGGATCACTGGATCGAGCTCGAGATGAAGCTCATGGCAGACGCTGCCCTTGTTGGCATGCCATCTGTCGGCAAGAGCTCGCTCATCGCCCGCATGAGCGCAGCCCGTCCGAAGATTGCCGACTATCCGTTCACGACGCTTGTCCCGAACCTCGGCATGGTCCGTGCCCGCAATGGCCACTCCTTCGTCGTTGCCGATGTACCTGGCCTCATCGAGGGTGCAAGCGAAGGCAAGGGCCTGGGGCACGAGTTCCTCCGCCATATCGAGCGTACCGCCCTCATCATGCATGTCGTGGACGTGACCGGCTCCTATGAGGGGAGAGACCCTGTGCATGACTTCGAGGTCATCAACGATGAGCTCGCAGCCTATGCTGAGGACCTCGCTGTACGTCCCCAGATCGTCGTCGCGAACAAGTGCGATATGCCGGGGACCGAAGAGAATGTCGAGCGCGTCCGTGCTGCAGCCGAGAAAGCGGGATATCCGTTCTTTGCCGTCTCCTGCGTGACGGGTGCCGGCATCGATGCACTCATGGATGCCACGGCAGAAGAGGTCTTCGAGCTCAGGAGCAAGGCGGCAGAGGAAGCCAGGAAGGCAGCTGAAGAGAAGCCGATCCGCGACTGGGAGGCCGACAGGCGCCGCCGCGACCGCCGCATCGATATCAAGAACCTCGGCGGCAATGTCTGGCGCGTCTCGGGCGTCGGTGTCGAGCGCATGGTCATCCAGACCGACTGGGACAACGAGGAGGGCATCTCCTACCTCATGCACCGCTTCGAGAGGATCGGCCTGGACGAGCGTCTCCAGAAGGCTGGCGTGAAGGACGGCGACGAGGTGCGCATCCTGGGCTATGCCTTCACCTACGAAAGCCCGGACCACGACGATGAGTACGCTGAGCTCAAGGACTCTGACGACGAGGTCGTCGAGGAGTTCATCGAGGGGAACGAATAGCGTGGGAGGACAAGGCCCCATCGTCGTGAAGATTGGCTCTTCCACGCTTGTGGATGCCGCAGGCGCACCTGACCGTGCGTTCATCGGCAGCCTCTGCAGCCAGGTGGCGCGTCTCATGGACGAAGGGCATGAGGTCGTCGTCGTGTCATCTGGCGCTGCTGCCGCCGGCATGGAGCGCCTGGGGCTCAAGGCACGCCCGAAGGACCTGCCGACGCTTCAGGCCTGCTGTGCTGCTGGCCAGGCAGCTCTCACGGAGATCTACGCAGAGGTTCTCTCCCAGAGCGGACATGCTGCGGGCCAGGTGCTCATGACAAGAAGGGACGTCGTCGACAGGGAGTGCTATCTCAATACGAGAAACACCTTCGAGCGCCTCCTGGAGCTCGGCGTCGTCCCCATCGTGAACGAGAACGATACGGTCTCTGTCGCAGAGCTCTCGTTTTCCGACAACGATATGCTCGGTGCCATCGTCTCGGCCCTCGTGGGAGCAAGCCTCTATGTGATCCTCTCTGATGTGGAGGGCCTCTATACGGCAAACCCCTCCACCCATCCCGAAGCCAAGCTCATTCCGCGTGTCGAGGAGCTCACCCCCGAGATCCTCGCAGGAGCTACGGGCGCAGGGTCTGCCTTCGGCACTGGAGGGATGGCATCGAAGCTGAGGGCTGCGCGAGCCATGCTTGCTGCCGGGATACCGATGACGATATGCGAAGGCAGAAAGGCGGACGTGCTCGTCGATGTCGTGCACGGCAAGAAGGTCGGCACGCGCTTCGAGGCTTCTGCCGGACACGCTGCGCATGAAGGCGCCCGCAAGCTCTGGATCGGCCTTGCAGGCGTTCCCCAGGGAACGCTCACGGTGGATGAGGGTGCAGTCCATGCGCTTGTCGACAGAGGCTCGTCCCTTCTTCCTGCAGGTGTCATAGCCACAGAAGGGGAGTATGCGGCAGGAGATGTCGTGGACATCCGTGCGGAGGATGGGATGCTCGTGGCACGAGGCATCACGCGCTACTCAGCTGACGAGGTCATGCGCATCCACGGCCTCAAGCTCGATGTGATCGAGCGCTTCCTTCCTGAACGTGAAGGTGCGCCGCTTGTGCACCGCGACGAGATGCTTGTCTTCTGAGCGGGAGGGGATTGAGCCTTATGGAACAGGAGCGCTTCGATCTGCCGCAGCTCGGCCAGGACCCCTCGAGGACCTACCGCCTTGGCATCATGGGCGGCACCTTCGACCCGATACACAATGGACACCTCGTCGCTGCGGAACAGGCGTATGACGACCTGAACCTCGATCTTGTTGTCTTCATGCCGGCAGGAAGCCCTGCCTTCAAGCAGGGCAAGAAGATTGCCTCGGGCGAGGACCGCTACGCGATGACGCTATTGGCGACCTCGGACAACCCGCATTTCGTGGCAAGCCGTTTCGAGGTGGACCGCCCTGGCATCACCTATACCTCAGAGACGCTCCGTCTTCTGAAGGAGCACTATCCTCAGAATGTGGAGCTCTACTTCATCACGGGAGCCGACGCAATTGCCGACATCGTGCGCTGGAACAACTCGGCAAGCATTGCCGAGAACGCGACGCTTGTGGGGGCAACGCGGCCCGGCTACAACCTCGACAAGGCCGCCGGCGCTATCGATTCTTCCGGCATCGACTTCCATGTGATCTATCTCGAGGTCCCGGCTCTTGCCATCTCCTCGAGCTATCTGCGCGAGCGGGTGGCCAAGGGACAGAGCCTGCGCTATCTGACGCCGGACTCCGTCACAGGGTATCTCCACAAGCATCAGCTCTATGGCGCAAAGGCAGGGAAATATGCCAGATAAGGTATGGAACATACCGCGCTGCAGCATCCCCTATACGGATGGGCAGCGGAAAGAGATAGCAGAGCTCGAGCACGATATCAAGGCGCAGCTTGCAGAGAAGCCGAAGCGCCTTGCCCATTCGCTTTCGGTGGCACGGACTGCCGAGTGGATGGCAGGGGTCTACGGTGTGGACTGCTTCGAGGCACGCTGTGCCGGCATCCTGCATGACTGGGTGAAGGCTGAGACGCATGAAGCGCAGATAGAAGAGGCGAAGCATCTCGGCATAGAGCTGGACGCGCCGCTCGAGAAATGCGAGCCGCTCCTGCATGGCCTCATCGCAGCACGTACCTTACCCCAGCGCTATCCCGAGCTTCCTCAGAGCATCTGGCAGGCCATCTCTCGCCACACCACAGGGGCTGCCGACATGTCGGACCTCGATATGGTGCTTTTTGTGGCTGATGGCATAGAGCCGTTGCGCAAGCCCTATCCGGGTATAGACAATATACGCGGACTTGTCGGCACAGCGCCGCTCGATGAGGTCTTCTGGGCGTCGTTTGCAGGCGGCATCGTCTATGTGATCGAGACCCGGCGCTATCTCTATCCCGGCACGGTCGATATATACAACGCACTTGTAGAAAAGGAACATGCATGAGTGTGACACCGCTCGAACTTGCGAAGGTCGCTGCTGCGGCAGCTGACGACAAGAAGGCATATGACATTGCGCTTCTGGACCTCACGCAGCTTTCGGATATGTGCGACTACTTCCTGATCGCTTCCGCGATGAACGCCCATCAGGCTGATGCCATCGTCGACGAGATCGAGAAGAAGGTCCGCCTGAACTGCGCCGAGGACCCCATCTCCATCGAGGGGCGTGACGGCAAGCACTGGATCCTCATGGATTACGGTCCTGTCGTCATCCATATCTTCGATGAGGAGACGCGCAGGTACTACCGTCTCGAGCGCCTCTGGGGCGATGCACCGAGGATCGATCTCGGACTCGAGAAAGATGGGGAAGAGGAGCCGAAGGAGGCCTAGTCCCCTCCCAGCTCGTCGTCAGGACGTTCTGGCACGTCCTTTCCCTTGAGTCTCATATCGCGGCCATATGATACGGCGCTGCTTCCGAAGCGGCGCCGTATTTCGTCTGCCGCTTCTGACAGTGCGTGGAGGTCACGCGGCGCTGCAGGCTCGGGAGCGCCGTCAAGGTTGAGCGCAAGCTGCTGGGGCTCTGCCTCGCGTCCGAATCCAGAAAGGCCGACGCCGACAAGACGGACACCTGTGCCTTCATGCCAGATCTGGGAAAGGAGACGCCGTGCCATGGGGCCGAAGACATGCTCGTCGTCTGTGGCGCGTCCCACAGGCATCTGCGCCGTGCGGTAGCTGAGGTCATGGTAGCGGAGCTTCAGCGTCACGACGGTGCCCTCGAGCTTCTGGGCACGCAGGCGGGTGCCGCACCGTGCTGCTGCCAGATCGATGGCCGCCAGAAGGTCATGCTCTGTCGTGAGGTCATGCGGAAACGTATGCTCGGCAGAGACCGACTTCGGCTCGCGCTTCTGCACGAAGGGACGTACGGGAGAAAGCTCGAGTCCCTGTGCGCGGCGCTTGAGCTGGGGTCCATACTGCCCCAAGAGCGCTGAGAGATCCTCGTCGTCGGCACGTGCGAGGTCGCCCAGGGTTCTCATGCCGAAGGATCTGAGCCTGCGCTCGGTGGCAGCGCCTATGCCTGACATGCGCGACAGCGGAAGGGGAGCAAGAAAGCGCTGCTCTGTGCCTGGATAGACTGGCGTAAGGCCGCGAGGCTTTCGTGTCTCTGAGGCAATCTTTGCTACGGTCTTCGAGGTTCCAAGGCCGATCGAGCAGGTGATGCCAAGCGCAGCCACGCGCTCCTGAAGCCGCTCGGCAATGAGCACAGGGTGCTCGTTCGAATAGCGTCCTGGCGTGATATCGAAGAAGGCCTCATCGATCGACATCTGCTCGACAAGCGGCGTCTCGTCGAGGATGAGTGCCATGACTTTGTGGGAGAGCTCGCGGTAGCGGTCGAAATGGCCGCGCGTCCATATCGCATTGGGGCAGAGCTTCTGGGCAGTGGCAGAAGGCATGGCGGAATGGACGCCGTACTTCCTTGCTTCATAGGAGGCGGTCGAGACGACGCCGCGGTCTTTGGGACTTCCTCCGACAATCACGGGCTTGCCACGCCAGGCAGGATGGTCGAGCTGCTCGACGGATGCGAAGAAGGCATCGAGATCCAAGAGCCCTATGGCAGGACCCTCCCATGCGGGGAGGGTCCTGTGATTTCCTGCATTGGTTTTGCTGTGGCTGTCCATATCACCGTGTCTCGGGCAGACGTACCGTGAAGGTCGTGCCGTGCTCCTTGTCGCTTGCGGCCTCAATCGTACCACCATGCGTCTGGGCGATGGATTGGGCAATGGCAAGGCCGAGGCCAAAGCCGCCTGTCTCGCGGGTGCGCGCCTTGTCAGAGCGGTAGAAGCGCTCAAAGACATGGGGAAGGTCCTCGGGGTCGATTGGCGTGCCGAGATTGTTGACGGAAAGGACCGCGTGTCCGGAATCGTCCTTGAGATTCAAGGTGACGACCGTGCCCTTGGCAGCATACTTCGTCGCGTTGTCCACGAGGATCTTGGCAAGGCGCTTCAGGGACTGAGCATCTCCCTTGACCTTGAGGCCTGGCTCGATCGTGCTTTCAAGCTCGCAGCCGCGCTCGAATGCCATCGCATCGAACTCGAGGGCGACGTTGTCCACGATATCGGAGAAGTCGAGCGTCTCCTGCGGCATCTTGCCCTTCGTGGCAGCACCGTTCTCGTCGGCACGGGCAAGCGTCAGGAGGTCGTTCACGAGCGATGCCATCTGCTGCGCCTCGTCGGCCGTGGAGTCTACCCAGCGCCTCGAGTCCTCGGGCAGGTTCTTGTCAGCCTGAAGGATCTGGCTGTTCGCCAGGATGACGGCAAGCGGTGTCTTGAGCTCATGCGAGGCATCGGCGACGAAGCGCCTCTGCGAGGTCCATGCCTCCTGCACCGGCTTCAGCATCCACTTCGTGAGATACCAGGTGATAAGGAGAAGGGCGGCAAGAGCGCTCGAGATGATGACAGCAGCAGATACAAGCTGGCGCGAGAATGCCTCATCGAGGATCGAGGTCTCGACAAGCGCAATCGTCGTCGTGCCATCTGAGTTGCTTGTGGACTGCCATTGGATGTGCTGGTCTGCGATGTGCCCCGAAGACTGTCCCGATTTCAGGACCTTTGCAATCGTGTCCTCGAGCTGGTCTTCCGTGAGCTGGGCGATTGTCGTCGTATAGCCCGTGATCGTGCCATCGCTCTCGACCCTGACTGCTGCCGTCAGCATGTTGGGGCGCGGGCTGTCCTTCCCGAGGCTGATGCTCGTCGAACCTGTAGCGGAGTTGACCTCATGAAGCACGTGCTCGAGGCTCTCATGCACCATCTGCTGCTGGTTGCTATAGTTCGAATAAAGGCTCATACCCATGACACCCACGAGTATGAGCCCTACGAGAAGAACCGTGACGATCACGAACTGCTTATGCAGCTTCTTGAGCATCTGAGCTACTCCTGATCGAACATCTCCAGACGATAGCCAAGCATGCGCAGCGTCGTGATCTGGACCTTCGAATTGATATGGTTGAGCTTCTTGCGGAGGAACGAGATGTAGGCCTCGGCAGAGTTCTCGGAAGCCTCGCCGTCAGTGCCCCAGACACGGGTCAGGAGGTCCTGCTTGGAGACGACGCGCTGCGTGGAGCTCATGAGAAGCTTCAGGACTTCGAACTCCTTGCCGGAGAGGTGCACGGACTTCGTGCCGCAGGAGAGGTCGTGCGTATTGAGGTCGAGCGTGAGGTCGCCGAAGTTCGCCTCGTCGAGTATCACGGCGCCCTGGCGGCGGCCAAGGGCACGCACACGTGCCAGGAACTCAGCAGACTCAAATGGCTTTGTCAGATAGTCGTCCGCACCTGCGTCGAGGCCCTCGACCTTGTCTTCCGTCGAGGTGCGTGCCGTCAGCATGAGGACAGGGGTGGAGTTCTTCTCATGGCGGAGATTGCGGAGCAGCTCGATGCCATCCATGCCCGGAAGCATGCGGTCAAGGACGATGAGGTCATAGAGTCCGCTTTCGGCATAGGTCAGGCCGCTCTGTCCGTCATAGGTTGCTTCGGCGTTGTAGCCGGCGTCGGTCAGTATGCGAACGATTGCATCGGCAAGCTTGCGCTCGTCTTCTATTACCAGTACATTCATGAGGCCATTCCTTCCTGCCGTGAGAGCAAGGCCATACGCTGTGGAACTTGTCGCGTATCGTACGTGGCCCAGCTTAAGCTACGCTTAACATCTTCCCCTCAGAGGCCTGAAAGCGTGAAATCGGCGCAAAGTCGCTGGCTGCTCCACAAAAACTGCACCTTGCATGCATGCCTGAGAGTCGTACAATTTACAGTTGCTGTATAGAGCCAATGCGGCCCATCATCCCTACATTCTCAGAGGGCCGCGCGTCTAGAGGAGTTTTGCCTTGGCAGTTAAGATTCGCCTGGCCCGCCATGGTGCCAAGAAGCGTCCGTACTATCGTGTTGTCGTCGCTGACGGCCGCAGCCCGCGTGATGGTCGCCTGATCGAGGAGGTCGGCCGCTACAACCCGCTGACCAACCCGAAGACCATCGAGCTCGACCTCGAGAAGGTCGACGCTTGGATCGCCAAGGGCGCTCAGCCCTCCAGCGCAGTGTCTCACCTCATCGACATTGTGCGCACCGGCGCTCCTGCACCTGAGAAGAAGGCAAAGCTTTCGAAGAAGGCTGCTGCTAAGGCTGCAAAGGCTGAGTAGTTTCATGGCTGAGGAAATCGATCAGACCACGGACGAGACCGAGGCCGACGTCGAGATGCCCTCAGACAAGGTTGCGGACCTGGTGGAGTATATCGTCTGCGGACTCGTGGACGATCAGGATGCAGTCTCTCTCGATGTGACGGACTCCGAGTCCGGCACGCTCATCGAGGTCAGCTGCGCTGCTGCCGATGCAGGCCGTGTCATTGGCCGCAAGGGCCGCACCATCAAGGCAATCCGCACGCTTTCCCGTGCACTCGGTCAGCGTGTCGGTACGTCGGTAGAGGTAGAGGTGTTGGGCTAGGGCATGCCCGATTATCGCGTGATAGCCCGTGTCGTCAAAGCGCACGGGAAAAAGGGGGAGGTCGTGACGGTTCCCGTCCACGGCCTTCCCTCTCTTATGCATGAAGGGCTTTCTGTCTGTGTCGTGCCGCCCCGGCTCAAGGGGCCGCGCTGGCACAAGGTCCTTTCATGCGCATCGGATGGGCGCGGACAGCGCATAGCTCTGGACGGCGTAAGCGATCTTGGGGCTGCAGAGGCTCTGGTCGGCCGCTCCCTTCTCGTCTCCGTCGACGATCTTCCTGACAATTTTGCCTTCATGGACCTCGACGCCCTCATCGGAAGGCGTGTCGAAGATCCTGGATATGGCGACCTCGGCGAGATCGAGGAGATCCTGACAGGCCCTGCCAATGATGTATGGGTCGTGAGAGGGACTTCAGCCGGAGAGATCCTGCTTCCCGTCATACCTGATGTCGTGTCCGAGATACCGTCTTCGGGCAGCATCGAGGTGCATGTGCCGAAAGGCACGATTCCCGAGGAGGGGGACTAGTGCTCTTCGAAGCAATATCCGTCATCCCCGAAGTGTTCGAGCCCTATGTTGGTGCCTCCATCCTGGGGCGCGCCCGCAAGAAGGGCGTATTCGATTTCTCTGCCTATGACCTGCGCACCTGGACGCATGACCGCCACCGCACGGTGGACGATGCTCCTTTCGGGGGCGGCCAGGGCATGCTCATGAAGCCGCAGCCCATCTTCGAGGCGGTGCATGCCGTCTCCGAGATGCATGAGGAGAAGCCATATACGATCTTCTTCTCTCCCTGCGGAGAGACCTTCACGGAAGAGATTGCCCAGGAGCTCTCGGAACAGGACCGGATCCTTTTCGTCTGCGGACGCTATGAAGGCATGGACGAGCGCTGCTACACGCTGGCAGACAAGGTGCTCTCGATAGGCGACTATGTGCTTACCGGAGGAGAGCTTGCCTCCCTCGTCGTCATGGATGCCGTGGTGAGGCTCTTGCCAGGCGCCTTGGGAGACGAGAAGAGCGCACTCGACGAGTCGTTCTCTGATGGTCTTCTCGAATACGCCCAATACACGCGTCCTGCATCATTCGAGGGCATGGATGTGCCCGATGTGCTCCTGTCCGGAGATCACGGCAAGGTAGATGCCTGGAGAAGGAGAAGCTCGCTCGAGCGTACGGCTGCCTGGCGGCCAGACCTTCTCGAGGATGCTGAACTAACGCCGGATGAGCAGCGCTTCATCGATGAAATCACCGAGAGGGGGAAGCGAGATGGCAGCACGCCATGCTGATACGGGCGAAGATGCCCCGAAACACAACGAATTCCTGGAATGGATCCTCGTCATTGCGATAGCGATCGGCTGCGCGCTGGCGTTCAGGACATTCGTTGCGGAAGTCTATGAGGTGCCATCGGGCTCGATGCTCGACACGATCCAGATCGGCGACAGGCTCATCGGAGAGAAGATCTCCTACCACTTCAGCTCTCCCAAGCAGGGAGACATCGTGACCTTCATCGATCCTGAGGATTCGAAGTCCACGCTCATCAAGCGCGTGATCGCCACGTCAGGCCAGACGGTAGAGTTCAAGGACGGCGTCGTCTATGTGGACGGCGAGGCGCTCGACGAGCCCTATACGGAAGGCAAGCCGACAGAACCTCTCGCGATGCAGTCTGCGAACGCAGGCTCCATAGAGTACCCTTATACCGTTCCTGAAGGCTGCGTCTGGGTGATGGGGGACAACAGGACCAATTCGCTCGACTCCCGCTACTTCGGTCCCATCGAGGTCAGCTCCATCACCTCGCATGGGCTATTCATCTTCTGGCCGCTATCGGATGCCGGCTCTCTGTAGCAGGCACGCACACATACGAAGGAGATATGTCATGGGCACCTCTGCGCTCACATTCCAGGACATGATCCTGGCACTCGAGCATTACTGGGCAGACAAGGGCTGCACCGTCATGCAGCCGTATGACTCCGAGGTAGGTGCAGGCACGTTCCATACGGCAACGCTTCTGCGCTCGCTCGGTCCGGACGCCTGGAGGACCTGCTATCCGCAGCCCTGCCGCCGTCCTGCCGACGGCCGCTACGGCGACAACCCGAACCGCATGCAGCACTACTACCAGTTCCAGGTCGTCCTGAAGCCCTGCCCTGAGGATTCGCAGGACCTCTATCTCGGCTCTCTTGCCGCCATCGGCCTCGATCCTGCCGAGCACGACGTGCGCTTCGTCGAGGACGACTGGGAGAGCCCGACGCTTGGCGCCTGGGGCCTTGGCTGGGAAGTCTGGATGGACGGCATGGAGGTCACGCAGTATACGTACTTCCAGCAGGTCGGCGGCATCGAGGTCGATCCTGTGCCTGTCGAGATCACCTATGGCCTCGAGCGCATTGCCATGTATGCCCAGGGCAAGAACTCCGTCTACGACATCGTCTGGAGCTATCTGCCGGATGGCACGCCGATGACCTACGGCGACGTGTTCCACGAGAACGAGGTCGAGTTCTCGGCCTACAACTTCGAGGTCGCCAACGTCGACATGATGAGGAACAAGTTCGATGACTACGAGCAGGAGTGCCACTCCTGCCTCGAGCGCGAGCTGCCGCTTCCTGCCTATGACTGCGTCATGAAGTGCTCGCATGCCTTCAATCTCCTCGATTCGCGTGGCGCCATCTCGGCGACGGAGCGCGCGAACTACATCCTGCGTGTCCGCACGCTCGCAAAGCTCTGCTGCGAGTCCTATCTCGAGCACGTAGCCAACCGCAACAAGGCACAGGAAGGCGAGGTGGCCTAGATGGCTGAAACGAAGGACTTTCTGCTGGAGATCGGCACCGAAGAGATGCCGAGCGCTCCGCTCATGAACGCACAGAAGCAGCTTGGCGCGCTTGTCGCCAAGAGGCTTGACGCCGAGGGGCTCTCCCATGGGGAGGTCACGACGTTCTCGACGCCGAGGCGCCTGACGGTACAGGTGAAGGATGTCGCTACGGCGACCGAAGAGGTCCACGAGATCAAGCGCGGCCCCAATGCTGCCATCGCCTTCGGCAAGGACGGCAAGCCTTCGAAGGCTGCCCAGGGCTTTGCCCGCAAGTTCGGCCTCGCAGCCGAGGACCTCGCCGTGCGCGAGGACAAGGACGGAAAGACCTATGTGTGGGCAGAGAAGTCCGTGCCGTCCCGCGCAGCCGAAGGCATCCTCTCGTCTCTTGGCCATGACACGATTGCCGGCCTTGAGTGGCCGAACTACCGCAGCCAGCGCTGGGGATCTGAGCATGAGACGTTCGTGCGCCCGATCCGCTGGATCGTGGCACTTCTGGGCGACGAGGTCGTGCCGGTGACCTATGCCGGCGTCACGAGCGGCAACAAGACGCGCGGACACCGCGTGCTCGGCCCGGGCGAGCACGTCGTGAAGACGCCCGCAGACTACGAGAAGGTTCTCGAAGATGCCGGTGTCCTCGGCGAGAAGAGGCGTCGCGAGGCCATCCTCGAGGGCGTCCGCGAGGTCGAGGAAGAGCGCGGAGGTGCCCACGTGGACATGCCGAAGCGCACGTTCGACGAGGTCGTCAACCTCTGCGAGTGGCCGACCGTGCTTGTCGGCAAGTTCGACGAGGAGTTCCTCCAGGTCCCGCATGAGATCATCTGCGAGTCAATGCTCACGAACCAGCGCTACTTCCCGATCTACGACAAGGACGGAGAGCTCACGCGTGAGTTCGTCGTCGTCTCGAACGCAGACCCCAAGGTCTCCGATACGGTCGTCGACGGCAACGAGCGCGTCGTGCGTGCACGTCTCGATGACGCGAAGTTCTTCTATGAGGAGGACCTGAAGCATCCGCTCGAGTACTACGTGGACAAGCTCGACAAGGTCGTCTTCCAGGAGAAGCTCGGCACCGTGCTCCAGAAGACGAAGCGCATGGTCAAGGTTGCTGGAGCTGTCGCCCGCGAGGCCGGCGCTACCGACGAGCAGACGAAGAACGCAGAGCGTGCAGCCTACCTGGCCAAGGCAGACCTCGTGACGCAGGCTGTCGTCGAGTTCACGAGCCAGCAAGGTGTCATGGGCGGCTACTATGCGAAGGCATCCGGCGAGCCCGATGAGGTCGCAGAGGCAATCCGCGAGCAGTACCGTCCGCGCTTTGCAGGAGACGAGATTCCGTCCCATCTGGTCGGCCGCTGCGTCGCCATTGCAGACAAGCTCGATACCGTGTGCGGCATGTTCGCGATCGACGAGCCGCCGACAGGCTCTTCGGACCCGTTTGCACTGCGCAGGAGCGCCATCGGCATCATCGCCATGCTCCGCACGATGCCTCAGGTCTCGCTCTCTGCCATCATCGAGGCTTCGCTTGCTGCCTATGCCGAGCAGGGGCTCGAGTTCGATGCTGCAAAGGTCCAGGAGGCTGTCGAGCAGTTCTTCGCAGGACGTCTTGCTGCCATCGCAAAGGACGAAGGCATCGCACCCGATACGATCGAGGCAGTCTCTGCCGTCGGCGTCATCGATCCGGACGAGTTCCTGAAGCGCGCACACGCTCTCGACGAGGCCCGCTCGGGCGAGCCTGAGCTCTTCGAGGACCTTGCCATCGCCTATGCACGTGCATCGCATCTGGCCGATGCAACGCTCGGCGAGGACGTGGATGAGTCGATTCTCACAGATCCGGAGAAGGACCTGCTTTCTGCCTGCAAGAATGGCAGGGAGGAGGTCGCAGCAGCGCTTGCGGCAAAGGACTATGCCGGCGCCCTTGCAGCGCTTGCAAAGCTCCGCGAGCCCATCGATGCCTTCTTCGACGACGTCCTCGTCATGGATCCGGACGAGGCCATCAAGAACAACCATCTGAGACTTCTGAACAAGTTTGCGCAGACATTTGCCGATGTCGCCGATATCGGCTGCCTTTCGCGAAAGAAGTAGGGCATTTCGGCGGTGCAGCACTTGCACCGCCTGACATATCCTCTAATCTAGCATTGCACGTATTCGTTCGAATTCGAAGGAGGAATCGGGCATGGACACTCTTGAGCTCGATTACCAGCCCCCCAAGGCCAAGGTCCTTGTTATCTCTGACTCTCTCGGAACCACCGCTTCTGCCGTCGTAGACGCAGCCGAGGCGCAGTTCGACAAGGATCTCGTCGACGTCGTCCGCCTGACCAGGGTCCGCACGATCGAAGAGGTCGAGAAGTTCCTGGACGAGCAGATGGAGTCCGACCGCCCGATGGCAGTGTTCCATACGATCGGCACCTCGGCGCTCCGCCGCGAGGTCCGCGATGCCTGCGAGTCGAGGGGCATCCCTTCGATCGACCTCATGGGTCCGGCCATCACGGTGCTGTCCGGCCTCACCGGTGTCGAGCCGTCCGAGGAGGTCGGCGCTCTGCGCAACCGCCAGTAATCAGAGCTAGCATGTCAGAATCACAACTTGTTAACGAAATCAAGCGTAAATCCGTTAACGGCTAAAAAACCATTCTGGCATAGCGCACTGCATTCCTTGGATATACTAAAAAACGTGATCAGTGGATGCCTGCCTCGGGTAACTGCGGCAGGCATCTTCTTGATAGACGGCAAGTACAAGTTGTTTAAGGAGTGCTATGGCTGAGAAGCATGTGTATCGCTTCGGCAAGGACGCCAACGGCAACAATGTGACCGAGGTCGCAGGCAAGACCGTTGACGAAGCGAAGTGGATTACGGGCGGCAAGGGTGCAAACCTTGCAGAGATGGCAAACATCGGTCTTCCTGTCCCTCCAGGATTCACGATTTCCTGCCAGACCTGCGTCGCCTACTCTGGTGCTGGCAACGTGTGGCCTGATGGCGTTCTCGACGAGATCGATATCTACCGCAAGGATCTCGAGGAGCGCATGGGCAAGAAGCTCGGCGACAAGGAGGATCCTCTGCTTGTCTCCGTCCGTTCCGGTGCACCGTTCTCGATGCCGGGCATGATGGACACGGTCCTGAACCTCGGTCTCAACGATGACTCCGTCCAGGGCCTCATCAAGCAGACCCAGAACCCGCGCTTCGCATGGGACTCCTATCGTCGTTTCGTCCAGATGTTCTCTGACGTCGTCATGGGCGTGAATGGCCAGCTCTTCGAGGATGCCATCAACGCCAAGAAGGCCGAGAAGGGCGTCAAGCTCGACACCGAGCTCGATGCAGACGACCTCAAGGACCTCGTCGCAACCTTCAAGCAGATCTTCGCCGACAACGTCGACGCAGAGAAGTATCCCGAGGTTGCAGAGGGCGGCAAGGCTGTCTTCCCGTCCGATCCGTACCTGCAGCTCCGCCTTGCAGAGCAGGCAGTCTTCGGCTCCTGGAACACGCCGCGCGCAATCCTCTACCGCAAGCAGAACAAGATCCCCGACGATCTCGGCACGGCCGTGAACGTCCAGGTCATGGTCTTCGGCAACAAGGGCAACACCTCCGCAACCGGCGTCGCCTTCACGCGCAACCCTGCTGACGGCTCCAACGAGCGCTACGGCGACTTCCTCGTCAACGCTCAGGGCG
Source organism: Olsenella sp. AGMB03486 (assembly GCF_040884255.1). NCBI lineage: Bacteria > Bacillati > Actinomycetota > Coriobacteriia > Coriobacteriales > Atopobiaceae > Olsenella > Olsenella sp. AGMB03486. Next base: position 71,543 of record NZ_JBEVTM010000003.1, on the reverse strand, counting down.
AAGACGTCGTGGCTGGCATCCGCAACACCCAGCCGATCTCCGACCTCCCGAAGACCCCGGGCCTCGAGGCGGCAGGCAAGGAGCTCTACCACGTCTTCGAGATCCTCGAGGACCACTACGCAGACATGATGGACCTCGAGTTCACCATCGAGCAGGGCAAGCTCTGGATGCTCCAGACCCGTGTCGGCAAGCGCACTGCACTTTCCGCTCTCAAGGTCGCCATCCAGATGTATGAAGAGGGCCGCATCACCAAGGAGCAGGCTGTCATGCGCGTCGCTCCTGAGCAGCTCGACCAGCTTCTGCACCCGCAGTTCGACAAGTCCGCAAAGTACGATGTCCTCGCCAAGGGCCTCAACGCTTCTCCTGGTGCAGCAACCGGCGGCGTCGTCTTCTCCTCTGCCGATGCAGAGGCCTTCAAGGAGGCAGGCAAGCCCTGCATCCTCGTCCGCTGGGAGACCACGCCTGACGACCTCAAAGGCATGGTTGCAGCTGAGGGCATCCTGACGTCTCACGGCGGCAAGACCTCTCACGCAGCAGTCATCGCTCGTGGCATGGGCGCGCCGTGCGTCTGCGGCGTCGAGGCACTGAACATCGATGCTCCTAACAAGATGGTCTCCGTCTCCGGCACCGATGTCGTGCTCCACGAGGGCGACGTCATCTCCATCGACGGCACGACCGGCGATGTCATCCTGGGCGAGGTTCCTCTGGTACGTCCAGAGCTCGGCGGCGACCTCGAGACCATCCTCGACTGGGCCGACGAGATCCGCAAGGATTCGGAGCGCGGCCGCGTCATCGGTGTCCGTGCAAACGCCGACAACCCGGCAGATGCACAGCTCTCTGCTGACAACGGCGCAGAGGGCATCGGTCTCGACCGTACCGAGCACATGTTCCTCGGCGATCGCAAGCAGCTCATCCAGAACTTCATCCTCGCAGAGGACGACGCCGTCAAGGCTGACTCCCTCGAGAAGCTCGGTGCTGCCCAGAAGGGCGACTTCCTCGGCATGTTCAAGGCCATGGACGGCAAGACCGTCATCGTCCGTCTCCTTGACCCGCCTCTGCACGAGTTCCTCGACAACCCGCGCGATCTTGAAGTCGAGATTACCAAGGAGGAGGATGCTGGAAAGGACTGCACCGAGAAGCGCCAGCTCCTGGCAAAGCTCGACTCCTTCCAGGAGGCCAACCCGATGCTCGGCCTTCGTGGCTGCCGTCTCGGCCTCGTCTATCCTGAGCTCAACGTAATGCAGGTCAAGGCAATCGCCTCTGCAGCAGCCGAGCTCATCAAGCAGGGCCTGAACCCGAAGCCGGAGATCATGATTCCGCTTGTCGGCTTCGAGCGCGAGATCGAGATCGTCCGTGGTGTCGTCGAGGAGAACGTCAAGAAGGTCGCCGACGAGTACGGCGTCGAGCTTGACATCCCCGTGGGCACGATGATCGAGCTTCCGCGTGCTGCCATCATGAGCGAGGATATCGCTCATCACGCAGACTTCTTCTCCTTCGGCACGAACGACCTCACGCAGACCTGCCTCGGCTTCTCTCGTGACGACGTCGAGTCCGCATTCATGCCGCTCTACCTCGAGAAGAAGATCGTCAAGACGAACCCGTTCGCAACGCTCGATCCGGGTGTCGCAAAGCTCGTCGAGATGGGCGTCAAGGGTGGCCACAAGGGCAACCCGAACATCGTCTGCGGCGTCTGCGGCGAGACCGGTGGCGATCCTGAGTCCATCCACATGTACTACGACCTCGGCCTCGACTACGTGTCCTGCTCGCCGTACCGCGTGCCTATCGCACGTCTTGCTGCGGCACAGGCAAAGATCGAGTCCAACGGCGGCGCAAAGACGCTTGCCAAGTAGGCATATCGCCTGACTGATTGAAGGGAGGGACGCGCTGAGCGTCCCTCCCTTTGTGCTATCTTGGATTGTGCAGGTTATCTGCAGTCATGTTTCTGTTGTGGCGGAGCCAGACCTGCCGTATAATCACATCTTGTGTGTAAACCTATGTGTCGTTCGCAGGAGCGTCGGCACCTCTAGAGACAAGGAACGAATATGGACTACATCCGCGCTATCGAGCGTCAGCAGATCCGCGAAGACATTCCGCAGATCCTCGTCGGCGACAATGTGAAGGTTCACTACCGCATCAAGGAAGGCGACCGCGAGCGTATTCAGGTCTTCCAGGGCGACGTCATCCGCATGAGCGGCGCAGGCGCACGCGAGACCTTCACGGTCCGCAAGATTAGCTTCGGTATCGGCGTCGAGCGTACCTTCCCGGTGAACTCCCCGAAGATCGCCAAGCTCGAGGTTGTCCGTCACGGCGAGGTCAACCGCGCAAAGCTCTACTATCTGCGCGACCGCGTCGGCAAGGCTGCTCGCATCCGCGAGAAGCGTGCCTAAGCACACAAGCACGGAAGGAAGAGGGCCGATGAGGCCCTCTTCTGCTATAGAGGGAGCCGCTGGTGGAGAAGAGAGAGCCTGCACGCGATATAGCGCGGAAGCTGCATGGGGCGAGCTTCGAGGAGCTTGGCGCCCTCGAAGAGCTCTATAGGGATGACAGCAGAAAGCAGGTCCAGGACGCGCTTGCGCGCGCAGATAGACGGCACGAGAAGGAGGCAGCAGAACGTGAGCGTGTCGAGCAGATGTATGCCCTCCAGGAAGAGCTCGGTGGCCCTGGGCTTGTCATCGGCGTCGACGAGGTCGGACGTGGCGCCATAGCAGGACCTCTGACCGTCGGTGCCGTCATCCTGCCAGCAGATCCCAAGATCTGGGGCCTCAATGATTCGAAGCAGCTGACGCCAGAGAAGAGGGAAGTGCTTGCGGCAGAGATTGCAGATGTCGCCATCGCTATCGGCATGGCCCATATCCCGCCCGAGACGATAGATGCTCTCGGCATGTCGGCATGCCTGAGGCGTGCCATGGCAGAGGCGATCGCTTCCTGCGGTGTCGAGCCTGACTGCGTCCTGATCGATGGCAACCCGGTGCATGTCCACCCGAAGGAGAAGACCCTTGTGAAGGGCGATGCACGCATCGCTGCCATCGCTGCAGCCTCCATCGTCGCCAAGGTCACGCGAGACCATCTCATGTGCGAGCTTGCGGAGGAATATCCTGCCTACGGGTGGGATGCCTGCAAGGGGTATGGCTCGAAGGAGCACATCGATGCCATCAGGAAATATGGCCTCACACCCTATCACCGGGCATCGTTCTGCAGCAATTTTGTGGAGGGCACCAGGCTCTTCTGATGTTTTCTCTGCCTGAGCTGCTTGCAGCCATGCTTCTGACCAGCACCTCTGGGGTAGCTGCCAGCTTCCTGCGAGGTCCGTGGCAGCGAAGGCTTCTATCTGTGCAAGACGTCTTTGCCATAGTCCTTTCAGCGAAAGAAGGGAGCCTCTATGGCAGAGCGTGGGAATGGCGCAGAAGAGCTGGACGAAAAGGAAGCCAGGGAGTTCGGCGGAAGGCCGGCGGTCTTCTGGCATGCTGGAGATGAAGGCACCGAAGAAGGCGCCTCGCTCCATCAACAGGGCATACGCATCGCTGCATCCTATTTCCGCTACCGGGAGGCAGACATCCTCTCTCTGGGAGATGGAAGCAAGGATACGCCGGATATCTGCTGCACGCTTGACGGCGAGACCATCCTTGCGGACATGGTATCTGTCTCCGATATCGAAGAGCAGATGTCCATACCAGAACTGACGGTCACGTCGGACGACTTCTGGCGCTGCCGCAGGAAAGCGCTCCTGTGGCTTGCAGACCATCGCGTCCCTTCGGTGCGCTACGACCTGATGGCGCTGGGCATCTTCGCTCCGAAGCATGCGCGCATCCGCCATCTTGCCGGCGTCTATTTCTGGTCGGACGAGCCAGACCAGCTTGCCTTCTACTGCTCAGATGAAGACGAAGGCAGTCTGCGATGAGCGGGGAGGAACGCTTCGAGCTCGATCCAGATGATGCCGGCTATCCGGCACTGGTGCAGGAAGGCTATGAGACGCCGCCGCATATTTACGGCATAGGGGACCCGGAGGCGCTCCAAGGGCCTTGCATCTCCATCATCGGGGCCCGGAGAGCGACACCTTATGGGCTCGAGGTCGCGCATATGGCAGGAAGGGTCTCGGCTGAGGCAGGCATCTGCATCGTCTCGGGAGGGGCGCTTGGCTGCGATGCCCAGGCAAGCAGGGGAGCGCTCGAGGCAGGCGGACGTACGGTCATCGTCTCAGGATGCGGCGCCGACCGTGTCTACCCAAGGTCTTCGGATGATATCTTTGCAGCGGCAAGGAAAGGCGCTGGCTGTGTCATTTCGCTTGAAAGGTGGGGCGAAGGGCCAAAGCGCTATACGTTTCCCAAGCGCAATGTCCTGATTGCTGCACTCTCGCCCGTCCTCATTGTCTGCGAGGCAGGCAGGAAATCCGGGACCATGGGAACAGCGGAGGCTGCCATGGAGATGGGGCGAAGCGTCTACGCCGTGCCAGGCTCGATATTCTCGCCGACTTCCCAGGGAACGAACTATCTGATCCAGAATGGCTGCGGCCTCATCGCAGACGAGCTCGGCCTCGAGCAGGTGCTCTCGAGCGATTATGGATGCGAACGCAGGCTCACCCGGTCTGGCATGCCAGCCTGGGGACGTGTTCTTTCGGCGCTCGTGGCCTCTCCGATGCGCCCGCAGGATCTCGCGGGTAAGATAGGTCTCGATGAACTGACAGTCGCCGATACGCTCTCATCCTATGAAGAGATGGGGCTCGTGACGAAGCTTCCGGACGGATGCTTCGCCCCGAGCGAGAAGGCGTATCGCCTCATGGAAGCGGAGCCAGACGGATGACAGATACGGTCACAGTCGTAGGAGCAGGACTTGCAGGGTCGGAATGCGCATTGCAGCTCGCCCATAGGGGCGTGCCTGTGAAGCTCTATGAGCAGCGCCCGACGAACAATACGGTGGCACATCATACTGACCGCTGTGCTGAGCTTGTCTGCTCGAACTCGCTCAAGGCGACACGGCTCGAGAGTGCAGCCGGACTCCTCAAGCACGAGCTCGAGACGATGGGGTCATATGTCCTGGCTGCTGCCAAGGAGCATGCAGTGCCGGCAGGCGGCGCGCTTGCCGTGGACCGCGATGGGTTCTCGGAAGCGGTGACCGAGATGGTCGAGGCGGAGCCTCTGATCGAACTTGTCCGCGAAGAGGTGTGCGAGCTGCCGGAAGGCCCTGCTGTCATCGCCGCGGGCCCGCTCTGCTCGGATGCGCTCTTCAAGGCACTGTCTGACAAGCTCGGCGGTGCAGCGCTTTCCTTCTTCGATGCAGCAGCCCCCATCGTCGACGCCGAGACGATCGACCGCACACGTGTCTTTGCGCAGTCGCGCTACGAGGAAGAGAGCTCAGGGGACTACCTGAACTGCCCCATGGACAAGGAGGAGTATCAGAGGTTCTACGACGAGCTCATCTCGGCCAAGCGCGTGATTGCTCGCGATTTCGAGCAGTCAGATCTCTTCTGCGCCTGCCAGCCGGTCGAGGAAGTGGCACGCACGGGTGTCGATTCCCTGCGCTTCGGTGCCTTGAAGCCGGTTGGCCTCAAGGATCCACGTACCGGCAGGCGTCCCTGGGCGGCCGTGCAGATGAGAGCCGAGAACAAGGCTGGCACTGCCTACAATATGGTGGGCTTCCAGACGAACCTTACCTGGCCCGAGCAGAAAAGGGTCTTCCGCCTGATTCCAGGACTTGAGGAGGCAGAGTTCTTCCGCTACGGCGTCATGCACAGAAATACGTTCGTCGAATCGCCGAAGGTCCTCGACCGTACCTTCGGCATCCCTGGCACGAAGATCCGCCTTGCCGGGCAGATCTGCGGCACGGAAGGCTATGTCGAGGCTATCGCTTCGGGCCTGCTTGCGGCGCTCAATACCTACGCAGACATCACGGACAAGCCTCTCGTCACGCTTCCGCCCGAGACAGCCTTCGGTGCGCTTGCCGCCTACGCGACCGATCCGGAGACGAAGGACTATCAGCCGATGCATGTGAATTTCGGTCTCGTGCCACCTCTTGCAGACCAGTCGCTCAAGAAGCGCGAACGCTATGCGGCCTACCGTGACCGTGCCATTGCTCAGATGGATGCCTTCATGGAAGAGCGCAGAGATCTCTTCGAGAAGGAAGCATGACAGAGGCTGCGGATGCCCGCACGGAGGACCAGACGCGCTTTGCGGACGAAGCGGAAGAATTCCTGCAGTACCTCGGCGAGATCAGGAACCTCTCGCCCCAGACGGTGCGGGCCTATCGCACAGACCTTGCTGCCTACATCGCTTGGACGAAGCGTGAGGGAGTGCTTCCGCATGAGGTGACGCACCGCCAGCTCAGGAGCTACCTCTTCGAGCTCAAGCGTGCAGGATATGCCACGACGACGATCGACAGGCACCTGAGCGCGCTGCGCTCCTGCTACAAGTGGCTCCTGGGCGAGGGGAAGATCGCGACAGATGCGGCTGAGGCCGTCTCTGGCCCGAAACGCGCAAAGCGCCTGCCCCATGCAATGACGGACAGCGAGGCTGACCGTCTCATCGAGGCCTGTCCCGAGACGCCAGAAGGCCTGCGGGACAGGGCCTTCCTCGAGCTCCTCTATGCGACTGGCGCCCGCATCTCAGAGGCTTCTGCCCTCGATCGGAAGGATATCGATTCTGACCAGATGCTTGTGCACCTCTTCGGCAAGGGCTCGAAGGAGCGCATCGTGCCCATATATAGAAGCGCCCTTGACGCCGTGGAGCGCTACGAGAGGGAAGCGCGGCCGCTCTTTGCAAAGGAGAGCCCCGTGATGACAGATGCACTCTTTCTCTCCGCACGCGGACGCCGCATGAGTGCCGATGCCTTGCGCAGGCGCTTCAGAGAGGCTTCGGCCGAGGCGGGGATCGATCCGACCTATACGCCCCACTCCCTCCGACATGCCTTCGCGACGGAACTGCTTTCAGGCGGTGCCGATATGAGGAGCGTCCAGGAGCTCCTGGGACATGAATCGCTTGCGACGACGCAGATCTATACGCATCTTTCGATCGACCGTCTCAAGGATGCGACGCACACGGCGCATCCGAGGGGGTAGAATCTGTGGAGACTGCGTGGAAGTTTTCGTCCTGCGTCTGAAAAATCATGCAGGACCCGTGAAGAGCATTTGCCAGAGACGGGAAGCAGAAGCGCTGCTATACTAAGTACTTGCTGTGCGTCCGCACGGCAAAAGTCGCACACGTGACTACTCGGAGGCCATGGTGCCCGCAGCCATAAGCCAGGCTGAGGGTGGTGCTCCGGGGCTGACATCACGTGGAGGAAGAACCAATGGAGGTTTGAACATGGCTGTCAAGATCAATCTCAAGACCCTGCTCGAGGCTGGCTGCCACTATGGCCACCAGACGCGTCGCTGGAACCCGAAGATGAAGCCCTATATCTTCGGCGAGCGCAACGGCGTCTACATCCTCGACCTCAAGCAGACGGTCATCGATGCCGACCAGGCATACACGTTCCTCAAGGAGACCGCTGCCAAGGGTGGCACCATCCTGTTCGTCGGCACGAAGAAGCAGGCTCAGGAGGCCATCAAGACCCAGGCCGAGCGCTGCGGCATGCCGTACATCGCTGAGCGCTGGCTCGGCGGCATGCTCACGAACTTCACGACGATGCGTTCCCGTATCGACCGCATGGAAGAGCTCGAGGCCATGGTCGAGGACGGCCGCATGGCTACGCTCCCGAAGAAGGAGCAGGCTGTGCTCGGCAAGGAGCTCGAGAAGCTCCAGCGCAACCTCGGTGGCGTCCGTGATATGAAGTCCCTTCCGCAGGCTCTCTTCGTCGTCGACACGAAGCGCGAGGAGCTCGCTGTCCGCGAGGCCAACCGCCTTCACATCCCTGTTGTCGGCCTTCTCGACACGAACTCCGATCCTGACGTGATCGATTACGGCATCCCTGCAAACGACGACGCTATCCGTTCCGTCGCCCTTCTGACCGAGCTTGTTGCCGACGCAATCCTCGCTGGCACGGGCAAGGAGCAGATCACCGAGGCCGAGATGGCAGGTGCAGCCGAGCCGGCTGCAGAGGCACCTGCTGCAGAGTAAGTAGCTGGAAACCGCAAAGTAACTACGCTTTAAGGAGGTCACATGGCAACCAAGATCACCGCCGCCATGGTCAAGCAGCTCCGTGAGATGACTGACTCCCCGATGATGGAGTGCAAGAAGGCACTCGTCGAGGCTGATGGCGACATCGACAAGGCCGTCGATGTCCTTCGCAAGATGGGCGTCGCAAAGGCTGTCAAGCGCGCTGGCCGTGACACGAACGAGGGCACCGTCGCTGCCTTCATCTCTGAGGATGGCAAGAAGGCAGCTCTTCTCGAGCTCTCCTGCGAGACCGACTTCGTCGGCACGAACCCGAAGTTCGTCGGCTTCGCCACGAAGCTTGCTGGTGTCGTTGCAGAGAACAACCCTGCTGACGTCGACGCTCTGAAGGCTCTTCCGATGGCCGAGACGACTGTCGCTGACGAGCTCACCGAGCAGATCCACCTCTTCGGCGAGAACATGAAGGTCCTGCGCTTCGTTGCCCGCTCCACGGAAAATGGCGCCTTCGGCTCCTACATCCACAACGGCGGCAAGATCGGCGTCATCGTCGAGTTCTCCTTCACGAAGCCTGAGACCGGCGCCAGCGAGGAGTTCAAGACGTTCGCCCACGACGTCGCACTCCACGTTGCAGCTGTGAACCCGATTAGCGCTCGTCGCGAGGATGTCCCTGCCGAGACCATCGAGCACGAGATGAGCATCTACAAGGCACAGGCAGCCGAGTCCGGCAAGCCCGAGGCCATCCAGGAGCGCATCGCTCAGGGCCGCATGGAGAAGTTCTACAAGGAGTCCGTCCTGACCGAGCAGGAGTTCGTCAAGAATCCCGACGTCACGGTCGGCCAGCTTGCAAGCCAGGTCTCCAAGTCCCTCGGCGACACGATCGAGGTCGTGAAGTTCGACCGCTTCGAGTTTGGCGAGTAGTTCGAAATATGAGAGCCGGCCTTCGGGCCGGCTCTTTTTTTATGGCGCGAGACCGTTGGTCCTGCTGGGCCCGTTCATATATGCGCCGCTTTGGTACAATCACCTATTGACCTGCGTGCCCGAAGACACGCATAGGATTGAGCTGAGTGGAGGATATCTTGTCCGGCTACAAGTATAAGCGGGTGCTCCTCAAGCTTTCAGGCGAGGCCCTCATGGGCTCCCAGAGCTTCGGCATCGACCCCAAGGTAATGAACAGGCTTGCTGAAGAGATAAAGCCGATCTGGGAAGACGGCGAGGAGATTGCCATCGTTATCGGCGGCGGCAACATCTTCCGTGGGCTCTCCGGAGCGGCACAGGGCATGGACCGTGCCCAGGCAGATAACATGGGCATGCTGGCTACCGTCATCAATTGCCTGTCCCTGCAGGATACGTTCGAGCATCATGGGATGGACTGCCGCGTCATGAGCGCCCTCGAGATCCGCCAGGTCGCAGAGACCTATATCCGCCGCCGTGCCATCAGGCACCTCGAGAAGGGCCGCATCACGATCTTTGCGGCTGGCACCGGAAATCCCTACTTCACGACGGATACTGCAGCAGCGCTTCGTGCCTGCGAAATCAATGCCGAGGTCCTCATGAAGGCAACGAAGGTCGATGGCATCTACGACAAGGATCCTGTGAAGTATCCGGATGCGAAGAAGTACGATACCATCACCTATCTCGATGTCCTGACGAAGGACCTGAAAGTTATGGATGCAACTGCCACGGCGCTCTGCCATGACAACCACATGCCGATCCTGGTCTTCAACATCGAGACCCCTGGCGTCATCAAGAAAGCGCTGTGTGGCGAGCCGGTTGGCACCACCGTCGTAGAGGAGGCATAGAGTGAGCGAGATCACCGATTACGCAAAGAGCCATATGGAGAAGTGCCTGAAGGCACTCCAGGACAATTTCTCCCGTGTCCGTACAGGCAGGGCAAACCCGCATGTGCTGGATGACATCATGGTTGACTACTACGGCCAGAAGACGCCTGTGACCCAGCTTGCTGGCGTCAAGGTCCCCGAGGCTGCCACGCTCGTCGTCGAGCCGTGGGACAAGTCGTCCCTGCGCTCGATCGAGAAGGCCATCGAGGCATCCGATCTCGGCATTACCCCGTCGAACGACGGCATGTGCATCAGGCTTCCGTTCCCGCAGCCGACGGAGGAGCGCCGCAAGGAGCTTGTCCGGGAGTGCCAGAAGTACGCCGAGGAGGCAAAGGTCTCCATCCGCAACGTCCGCCGCGATGCGAACGAGAAGGCGGAGAAGGATGACAGCTACTCCGAGGACGACGTGAAGCGCGAGAAGAAGGCCATCCAGAAGCTCACCGATACCTATGTGGACAAGGTCTCCTCTATGCTCAAGACGAAGACTGCCGAAGTGATGGAGATCTAGGTGCAGATCGATTCCGAAAAGCTTCAAGCCTACTATGCGGATGCGCCAGACGATATTGCCCTTTCCGATATCGATCTTGCGCGCATCCCGCGTCATGTCTCGATCATCATGGACGGCAATGGCCGCTGGGCGAAGGCGCGTGGCCTTGACCGCTCCGAAGGCCATGTCGCAGGCGTCTCATCATTGCGCGAAGCCGTGACGACGAGCGTCAGGCTTGGCCTCGATGTGCTTTCCGTCTATGCCTTCTCGACCGAGAACTGGAAGCGTCCGCAGCATGAGGTGGATCTCCTCATGCATCTCTTCGCGACAACGCTGGTGCATGAGCTTCCGCTCTTCCACCAGGAGAACGTGAAGCTCCGCTTCCTGGGCGACATCGAGTCGCTTCCTCAGGAGACGCGTGACGTCTTCCAGGAGGGCCTCGACGAGACCGCTGATCATACAGGCATGGTGTTCGCGCTTGCCGTGAACTATGGTGCACGCAAGGAGATAGTGCGTGCGGCTCGGCAGCTTGCAGAGGCCGCCTGCGCCGGGAGCATTGCGCCGGAAGAGATCGATGAAGATATGTTCTCCTCGCATCTCTATACGGCAGGGCTTCCCGACCCCGATCTTCTGATCAGGACGTCCGGCGAGCTGAGGCTTTCGAACTATCTGCTCTGGCAGCTTGCCTATACCGAATTCTATGCAACCGATGTCTTCTGGCCCGACTTCACGCGCTGGGACTTCCTGCGCGCCATCCGCTCGTTCCAGGGGAGGAACAGGCGGTTCGGAGGGGTCCAGAACGCATGAGCGGACATGAAGGGGAGAGCGGACACAGCGGGGAGAGCCGTGGACTTGACCGCGGCATCGATTCGCTCGAGCGGAAGCGCCAGGCGAAAGAGCCTGCCCGCATTGCGGGAACGCTCCGCGGCCAGAAGGTGCGCCTCGGCACGGAGAAGCTCCTGACGAGGACGACCTCCGGCATCATCTACGCGATCGTCGTGCTTGCAGGCCTCTTCATCGGCCCTCATGCGACGATGATTCTCGTGGCGGGCATGGCATGGCTGTGCTGCTCCGAGTTCTTCCGCATGTGCCGCATGTCTGGCAGGATGCCGAACGAGGCCATCGGCCTTGGCGCGGCAGTGCTCTTCCCTCTGGCTGCGCAGTTCAATGGCTACCAGTCGCTCATGGCCCTTCTCATCATCCTCTGCTTCGCTGTCGCGGGCTGGTATGTCGTGACGCCACGTGCGAACATCGCCGATGTCGCGACGACGATCTTCGGGCCGATCTATACGAGCTTCCTCTTCTCGAGCGTCGTCCTCATCAGGAATGTGGACCCCGGCTTCGAAGGAGCGCTCCTTGCCTTCGGCGTCATGGGCTCCATCTGGGCAAATGATGCAATGGCCTATCTGGTCGGGTCGAGGATCGGACGCCATAAGATGGCGCCACGCATCTCCCCGCACAAGTCATGGGAAGGCTTTGCCGGCGGCATGTGCGCCTCTCTCATCGTCTGGCTCCTGACTGCAGCGCTCCATGTCTGTGGCGTCACGTGGCCGCTGGCCCTTGCGGGCGGCCTTCTTTCGGGCATCGGCGGCGTTGTTGGCGATCTCTTCGAGTCCAGGATCAAGCGCGGTGTCGGCGTCAAGGATTCCGGCAACATCATGCCTGGCCACGGTGGCCTTCTCGATCGCTCCGACTCCATGCTCTTCGGTGCGACTGCGGCCTATTTCATACTTTTCCTAGGAGGAATCCTTTGAGCTTGAAGACGACTTCTGAGACGGCTTTGGTGCCGGAAGGAAGGAAGCTGCGTCTGGCTGTGCTTGGGGCCTCGGGCTCCATCGGCACGCAGACGCTCGATGTCGTGAGGCATCACAGGGACAAGACCGAAATCGTCTGCCTCTCGGTACACACGAGGACCGATGTCGCTGCAGCCGCAGCGCGCGAGTTCGGCTGCCGCCTCATTGCCGTGACCGATCCGGCCCATGCCCATGATGCTGCGCTCGAAGACCTGCCCGAGGGCACGAAGGTGCTCGTCGGCCCTGAAGCGCTCGTAGAGCTTGCGACCAGGGACGATGTGGACTGCGTCGTATCGGCGGTCGTCGGCTTCGCTGGCATCGAATCGAGCTATGCCGCAGCCAAGGCGGGAAAGCGCCTTGCCTACGCGAACAAGGAATCCATCGTCGTCGGCGGCGACCTCATCATGCCGCTCCTTCAGCCGGGCCAGCTTGTGCCGGTCGATTCAGAGCACTCCGCCATCTTCCAGTGCCTTCAGGGGGAGGAGAAGGGCACTATCGAGACGATCTGGCTCACCTGTTCGGGAGGTCCGTTCTATGGGATGGAGCGCAAGCGTCTGCGTGAAGTGACCGTCGCGGATGCGCTGGCGCATCCGACATGGTCCATGGGATCGAAGATCACGATCGATTCTGCGACGCTCATGAACAAGGGCCTCGAGGTCATCGAAGCCTGCCGTCTCTTCGATGTGGACGAGGCGCAGGTGCATGTCCTCATCCAGCGCCAGAGCCGCATCCACTCGATGGTGGAGTTTGTCGATGGCTCCGTGAAGGCGCAGATGGGTGCTTCCGATATGAGGAGCTGCATCCGCTATGCCCTGAGCTATCCTGGACGCTGGGCATCGCCCGAGGCAGAGCGCGTCTCCTGGGGCAAAGAGCAGCCGCTCACGTTCGGCGAAGCAGATATGCAGACTTTCGGGTGCCTTGCGCTTGCCAGAGAGGCATATCGCCGAGGGGGTACGCTTCCCTGTGTGATGAATGCAGCGAACGAGGTGGCAAATGCTGCCTTCCGCCATGGTTCCTGCGGCTTCCTTGATATCGAGGACACCGTCCGTGCCGTGATGGATGGCGCGAAGATCGAGCCTGTCGAGAGTGTCGAGCAGCTCGAGGAGGTCGACGCCTGCGCCCGTGCAGCTGCACGCAGCTATCTCGGGAGGAGGCGCTAGCATGAGCGTCGCATCTGCTGTCTTCTGGGGGTTGATCACCCTCTCATTCCTTGTCTTCATCCATGAGGGCGGGCATTTCCTTGCTGCCCGCATGTGCGGCATGCGCGTGACCGAGTTCTATCTCGGCATGCCCTGCCGCTTCAAGCTGTTCCGCAAGAGCCGCCGCTATGGCACGGAGGTCGGCGTCACACCGATACTTCTGGGCGGCTATACGCGCATCTGCGGCATGGAAGGCGAGCCTCACGAGCGTCTGGCCGACATGCTCTGGCTTGTGCAGCAGAAAGGGCGCTTGAGCGCCGAAGAGGCTGCGTCCGAGCTTGGCTGCACCGAGGATGAAGCCTATGGGATGCTCTCGATGCTTGTCGACTGGGCATCAATCGATCCCTACTACAACCCTGAGCTCGGCGAGAAGCCGGGACAGCGCGACTGGCCTCAAGCCTTCCAGACCGTGAAGAGGGACGCAAAGTGCCTTACGGAGTATGACCGCGAAAGCGACTTCACGCTTCCGGGCGCGACCGAGGCAGGGGAGGCAAGGCTTCCTCAAGGGGATGCTGCATCGTTTCTTGCGGCCGAGAAGTCCCATACCTATGCAGGCCACGGCTTCTGGGCGCGCGTCTTCACGCTCTTCGCAGGTCCTCTTATCAACCTCATCTTTGCTCTCGTCGTCCTTATGGCTGGCTTCTCGCTTGTAGGCGTCACGGTCAGCGTGAACGAGAACACGATCGGACAGGTCGTCTCAGGCTCGCTTGCTGAAGTCTCGGGCCTGGAGGCGGGGGATACCGTGACGGCAATAAATGGCGAGGAAGTCACGGACTGGCAGAGCCTCGTATCGGCGCTCCAGCCCTGTCTTGCAGATGGCTCTGACTTCACGCTCGAGATCGAGCGCGATGGAGCCGCACAGACGCTCTATGTCGATCAGGATGAGAGCGCGCCATCTTCGACGCTTGGCATCGTCGCACCCTCGAAGACCGTGCATCTGAGCATCGCCGATTCCTTCCAGGCTTCGGTCTCCTATGCGAAGCAGGTGGCAGATGCTGCGATATCGCTCATCAGGCCATCGCAGACGATGCAGGTGCTCAACGAGTCCACCTCCGTCATGGGCATATCGGTCATGGCATCAGAGGCAGCATCCGAAGGCGTCTGGGAGCTCATGCTGTTCATGGCAATGATCTCTATGTCGCTTGGCTTCATGAACCTCCTGCCGATCCCCCCGCTCGATGGCGGGAAGATCGTGATCGAGATCGGCCAGAAGATCGTGAGGAAGAACCTTCCCCAGAAGGCGCAGATCGGCATCTCCTATGCAGGGCTTGCCTTCTTCCTCTTCGTGTTCGTCTTTGTACTCAGAAATGACATCCTGAGATTCGTAGTGGGGTAGATGCAGGCATGAGCGAAAAAGCAGCACGTACAAGAACACGCCAGGTGCAGGTAGGTACGGTCGCCGTCGGCGGCGGCGCGCCGGTATCGGTGCAGTCGATGTGCACGACGAAGACCGATGATGCAGAGGCGACGCTGGCACAGATCGAGAGCCTGGCTTCTGAGGGCTGCGAGATCATCCGTGTCGCTATCCCGAATGCCGGAGCGCTCGATGGCTTCGAGGAGATCTGCGCTAGGTCTCCGCTTCCTGTGATTGCAGATATCCACTTCGACCACAAGCTTGCTATCGAGGCGGCAAAGCGCGGCGCTGCCGCCTTCCGCATCAACCCAGGAAACATCGGCTCCTGGGAGCGGGTCGACGCCTGCATCGAGGCGGCGGGGGAGGCTGGCATCCCGATCCGCATCGGCGTCAATGCTGGTTCTCTCGACCCGAAGGTGGACGCTGACGAGAAGCTGACGCTGCCTGAAAAGCTTGTGGCCTCATCGGTCTCCTTCGTCGAGCACTTCGAGGATCGAGGCTTCAAGGATATCGTCCTTTCTGCCAAGGCACATGATGTGCCGACGACGCTTGCGACCTACCGTGCACTCTCGCGCGAGCTCCCCGACATTCCGCTCCATGTCGGCGTGACCGAGGCAGGCACGCTCAGACAGGGCACCGTGAAGAACTCGGTCGGCGTAGGCATCCTTCTTGAGGAGGGCATAGGAGATACGATCCGCCTGTCGCTCACGGCTGAGCCCGAAGAGGAGGTGCGCGTTGCCTGGGAGCTTCTCCAGGCCCTTGGCATGCGTCGTCTCCATCCTGAGCTCGTGAGCTGCCCGACCTGCGGACGCTGCCAGGTGAACCTCATCGGCCTTGCCGACGAGGTGGAAAAGCGCCTCTCGAAGATCGAGGCACCGATTTCTGTCGCTGTCATGGGCTGCGTCGTGAATGGCCCGGGCGAGGCAAAGAGCTGCGACATCGGCATCGCATCCGGCAAGGGGCAGGGGCTTCTCTTCCTCGAGGGAAAGCCGCTCAAGAAGGTGCCTGAAGACCAGATGGTCGATGCGCTCTTCGATGAGATCAAGGAACGCTTCCCTGAGGCGCAGGCAAAGGAATAAGGGGAACTTCCAGAAAGGCTCCTGCGGGAGCCTTTCTTCTCTCCGGCATGTGGTTGTGTCCAAGAGCGGCATCGATGGGCCATCCGGCAGCTCAAAAGGCTTAGAATGAAACCCGTATGTGTGGGATGCCGAAAGGACATGCATTGAATACCTACAAGCTCATGAGCAATCTCTATGCGCCGACCCTCAAGGAAGACCCGACGGAGGCCGTGCTTGCCAGCCACAAGCTGCTGCTTCGTGCCGGCATGATTCGCCGTGGCTCGGTCGGCCTCTATTCCTATCTGCCGCTTGCCTGGAGATCGATTCTGAAGATCGAGAACATCATCCGCGACGAGATGGACAAGATCGACTGCCAGGAGATGATGACGCCGATCCTGACCGACGCCGAGCTCTGGCGCAAGAGCGGCCGCTGGAATGCCTATGGCCCCGAGCTCATGCGTCTCAAGGACCGCTATGGCCATGAGTATGCGCTGGGCCCCACGCATGAGGAGACCTATACCGATCTCGTGACGAACGAGCTCAAGAGCTACAAGCAGCTGCCTGTCATGCTCTACCACATCCAGGACAAGTTCCGCGATGAGCGCAGGCCGCGCTTCGGCCTCATGCGCTCCCGCGAGTTCATCATGAAGGATGCCTATTCCTTCTCCGCGAGCGTCGAGTCCATGCGCGAGTGCTACGAGGAGCAGAAGGAAGCCTATGCAAACTTCTGCCGCCGTGTCGGGCTCAGGGCCCTTCCGGTCGTGGCCGACTCCGGCCAGATCGGCGGCGACACCTCCGTCGAGTTCATGGCGCTTGCCGATGCCGGCGAGGCCGAGATCTGCTACTGCGATGCCTGCGGCTTTGCAGCAGACACCGAGGCGGCAACGGCCAAGATCAGCCTCGTCGAGGGCGAGGCTGGAGAGCTCGAGAAGGTAGAGACGCCCTCCTGCAGCACCATCGCAGATCTTGCTGCCTTCCTCAAGGTCCCCGAGGCAGGCACGCGCAAGGCGCTTGCCCTCGTCGACGGCGACAAGTGTCCGGTCGTCGTCTTCGTGCCGGGAGACCATGACCTGAACGACGTGAAGGCAGGCCATGTCTTCGGCGAGTATCACCTGATGTCCGACGAAGAGCTCAAGGAGTATGGCCTTGTGAAGGGCTTCATCGGGCCGATCGGCCTGCCTGAGAACGTGAAGGTCTACGCCGACGAGACGCTCAGGAGCTCCGTGTGGTGGGCTGTCGGCGCCAACGAGCAGGACTTCCACTACATCCATGCAAAGCAGGGACGCGACTTTGAGATCTCGAACTGGGCAGACCTGATCACCGCAAAGGAGGGCGACCTCTGCCCGCACTGCGGCGCTGCGCTCAAGATCGCTCGTGGCATCGAGGTCGGCCAGGTCTTCCAGCTCGGCACGAAGTACTCCGAGACCATGGGCGCCACGTTCACGGATGAGGATGGCACGGAGAAGCCGTTCCAGATGGGCTGCTACGGTATCGGCGTCGGCAGGACGCTGCAGGCCATCGTCGAGCAGCACCACGACGAGCACGGCATCATCTGGCCGGTGAGCGTCGCTCCCTACGAGGTGGAGATCGTGCCGCTCGATACGCATGACGAGCTCGTGTGGCCGATCGCAAAGAAGCTTGCCGGCGAGCTTGTCGAGCGGGGCATCGAGGTCATCGTCGATGACCGCAAGGAGCGTCCAGGCGTCAAGTTCAACGAGGCAGACCTCTTCGGCTTCCCGTATCAGGTCGTCTGCGGCAAGCGTGGCATCAAGAACGGTGTCGTCGAAATCAAGGAGCGCGCAACGGGCGAGCGCCAGGAGATTGCAATCGATGATGCAGTCGACGAGCTCGTCGAGGCCATCGTCTCGAAGCGTGCCTAAGCACTGAAGGCACTGAAGACGCTGCGTCAGACATACAGCGAATGAAAGAGGCGCCCAGAAGCTCTCAGAGGCTTCTGGGCGCCTTCTGTACCTATTCGCGGAAGCGCTACTTCAGGCTTTCCTGATAGACGCGGTTGCCGGCAAGAGCGCCGATAAGACCATCGGCGAGGACGAGGATGGCAAGGAAGGGGAAGACGACACCTGGATTGGGTGCGAAGAGGCCTGCGGCATAGAGGATGACAGAGACGACGCCGAGGGCGCAGGCCACGATATAGATCGGGATGATGCCCTTCGTGCGAGACGGCGTATTGGCAGCACGTGCTCCCTGGAAGCCGGAGATGGCGCATACGAGCCCGTCCACGCCGAGCACGCCGTATGCCATGCCATTGCCGAGGCAGGCAGCGACGATACCGACGATAGCAAGGACAAGGCCTGCGAACATGCTGGCAAGGCTCCAGATCTTCAGGAACTTCTGATTCTCTGTCATAGGATGATTCCTTTCAGGTGTAATCGAGCTTCTAGGTCCTTGTACCACATTGGCCTGTGCGTAAGCCGTGTTCGGGCCAAATAGCGCCTGAAGGGCATCACGCGCAGGGGAGCGGATGGGCTGGACAGCGGTTTCCGGCATGTCGAGAAAGCGTGAAGGCGCAAACTTGCGAAAATCGTGCTTGACCGGAATCGAGCTTCTGTTATAGTAATTCCCGCACCGCATGGGGAATTAGCTCAGTTGGGAGAGCGCGTGACTGGCAGTCACGAGGTCAGGGGTTCGAATCCCCTATTCTCCACCATGATTACTCCGCAGGCCACTTAGTGGCCTGCTTGCTATGGGAGGGCAGCGAGGCGCTGCATTTCATCCGGCTGGATGGACTGAAGAGGCTGAATCTGCTAATATCACTCCCGCACGGGCGATTGGCTCAGGGGTAGAGCACTTCCTTCACACGGAAGGGGTCGCTGGTTCGAATCCAGCATCGCCCACCAGGAATATGAGGGCGGCGGCTCAGGCCGTCGCCTTTTTTCTCTATTTCGGGCTCATGGCGCAACGGTTAGCGCAGGGGACTCATAATCCCTGGGTTGCAGGTTCGAATCCTGCTGGGCCCACCAGAAGATCGAGGCCGGCAGCCAGCGCTGCTGGCCTCTTTTTTGTGGAAAGGATGGTCTGCCGATGTTCGAGTTCCTGAAGCGGCATGGCAAGAATGCGGAATCCGGCACGCAGGACAGCGATGCCTTCGGCCTCGAGGATGCGACATCGATCTTCAACCTCCGCGAGCTTGCCGGATATCCTGCTGAAGGCGGACTCACGCTACCTCACCGGTTCCTCCGTTCGGGTGCCTTGGACACAGCCGCAGCTGCCGACTGCGACTTCCTGAAGAGCTACGGCGTCACGCGTGTCGTCGACCTCAGAGGAGAGGCCGAAGTGGCCCGGGGCGATGGCCCGCTTGCAGAAGATCCTGACATCTCCTGGATCAATGTGCCGCTCTTCGACTACAACATGAGCGATCCCTACCTCATGCCCCGCACGGGTGCTGCGGGATATCTCGCCGAGAGCTACTGCACAATCCTTGCGAACAAGCCTGCCGTGAAGGAGATCTTCGAGTTCTTCGCAGAGGCAGGCGCAGATGATTGCGTGCTCTTCCACTGTGCCGCTGGCATGGACAGGACCGGCGTGACCTCCATGCTCCTCTTGGGCCTCTGCGGCGTCGACCGCGACCACATCATCTGCGACTACTCCTACTCCTTTGGTGGCGCCCGCGAGGTCGACAAGGCGGTCATGTCCGGAAAGCCTCCCGAGAAGATGCGCGTGCGCCCCGAGCTCAAGAGCCGCATCAAGGCGATATCGGAGACCTGGGACCTGCTCATTGCAGGATATGGATCGGCCGATACCTATCTCGACTCCTGCGGCATCATGCCGGAGACGAGACGTGCCGTGCGGGAGCATCTCGAGGGCTGAGAGAGCCTCAGCAAAGCTGCAGCTCCAGGCGCTTCCCTGTACTTCACGTGGCGTTTTCGCAGACGTGCTTTCCGTACCTTATACTCTTTGGTTAAGGCAAAGTCCGGAAAGGGGACGCTATGGCAGAAAGCGAAGATCCGAAGCAGCTCTTCGGCATGTATGTGGCACATGTCGGCATCAACGCCTCGTCTGACGAGGAGGCCGAGGCCATCGTGAAGGAATTCTCCGACCTTATGGGCCTTGCCCGTCAGGTCATCTCGCCGGCCTCCGTCTTCGCGAGCGACCTTATCGAGGTCATGCGTCCCGGCCGTGGCCGTGGCACGAAGGGCCATATCGGCTTCCACGTGGACGATATCGCCGCTGCGGAGAAGTGGTTCAAGTCCCGCGGCTTCGAGATCAACGAGGATTCCCGCGTGAAGAATCCGGACGGCTCGACATACCTTGTGTATTTCAAGCATGAGATCGCTGGATTCGCAATCCATCTGACCGTGCAGAAGTAGGAGTCTTCCACGTGATAGTTCTTGCGGACAAGATCACAAAGTCATTCGGCGGCCGCGTTCTCTACGCGGCCGCTACCTTGCAGCTCAATGCTGGCGAGCGCTGGGCGCTTGTCGGCCCTAACGGAGCAGGCAAGACCACATTCCTCAAGATCCTCATGGGTCAGGAGACGCCTGATGAGGGAACAGTCTCCTTCGCGAAGGATACGACGGTCGGCTACCTCGAGCAGGAGACGAAGATCTCCGGCACGAAGACAGCTCTCCAGGAGGTCATCGATTCGGCAACCGAAATCAGGCGCTGGGAGAAGCGCGTGCACGAGCTCGAAAGGGAGATCTCGAACACGCCGGAAGGGCCTGCCCTCGACCATATGCTCGAGGACTATGCACATGCCCAGGAGCGCTTCGAGCACCTCGGCGGCTATGAGCTCGATGCCCGAGCCCGCCAGATTCTCGCTGGCCTCGGCTTTCCTGTCGAGGACTTCGACAAGCCTGCCGTCGACTTCTCGGGCGGCTGGCAGATGCGCATCGCGCTCTCGAAGCTCCTTCTCCGCCATCCCGACCTGCTGCTCCTCGACGAGCCGACAAACCACCTCGACCTCGAAAGCGTCCAGTGGCTCGAACACTTCATCTCCTCGTATGATGGAGCAGTCCTCATCGTCTCGCACGACCGCTCCTTCATGGATGCCTGCGTGAGCCATGTGGCTTCGATCGAGAACCGCAAGATCCAGACCTATGTCGGCAACTACGACTCCTACCTGAAGCAGCGCGAGGACAACCTCGAGCAGATGCGTGCGAAGCGTGCGGCACAGGAGCGCGAGATTGCCCATATGCAGGTCTTCGTCGACAAGTTTCGCTACAAGCCGACGAAGGCAGCACAGGCGCAGGAGCGCATGAAGCGCATCGAGGAAATCAAGAAGGAGCTGGTGATCCTGCCGGAAGGCCAGAAGCAGGTCCACTTCTCGTTCCCCGATCCTCCGCGCACAGGCGATACCGTGATTGCCATGAAGGATGTCGCGAAATCGTTCGGTACGAACCATGTCTACGACCATGTGAATGTGAGCCTCTACCGTGGCGACCATGTGGCGCTTGTGGGCCCGAATGGCGCCGGCAAGTCGACGCTCATGAAGCTCATGAATGGCAAGCTCACTCCCGATGAGGGCACGGTCGAGCTGGGCCAGAACGTGACGGAGTCCTACTACGCCCAGCACCAGCTCGAGGAGCTCGATCCTGCGCATACGGCGCTCCAGGAGATCGATGCAGTGGCACCGGGCTGGACGACATCGGAGGAGAGGCGCCTGCTTGGTGCCTTCCTCTTCCACGGCGACGATGTGGACAAGCACGTGAGCGTCCTTTCCGGCGGCGAGCGGGCGCGTCTGGCACTTGCCAAGATGCTCGTGAAGCCAGATCCCCTGCTTCTGCTCGACGAGCCGACAAACCACCTCGATATCGACTCGGTCGATGTCCTCGAGGAGGCCTTGAAGGACTTCCCGGGCACGATCGTCCTCATCAGCCACGACGAGCATCTCGTGCGTGCTGTCGCGAACAAGGTCATCGATGTCCGCGACCACAAGGTCACGATCTACGACGGCGACTACGAGTACTACCTCTGGAAGAAGGCAGAGCTCGAGGCGCGTGCCGCCGAGGACGAGGAAGGCTCCGGCGTCGTGGCGGCTCCGCAGAAGAAGGCGCCTGTGCCTGAAACGGAGCAGACTGGCCGCAACGTGAAGACGAAGGAGCAGCGCCGCGCCGAGGCAGAGGCCAGAAATGCGCTCAACCGTGCGCTCAGGAAGGAGCGCAAGCGCCTGAAGGAGGTCGAGGCAGCCCTCGAGCCTGCCCGCAAGCGCTACGACGAGCTCATGGCTGAGATGGCATCAGAGGAGCTCTACAACGATGCCAAGAAGTTCGATGAGTGCATGAAGGAATACACGGCGCTCAGCAAGAAGATTCCGGCCCTCGAGGACGAGTGGCTCGAGCTCTCGACGAAGATCGAGGAGGCGGGCCAGGAGTGAAAGAGAGAGCGCTCCCTATCCTGTCTTTGGCCTTCAGGGTCATGGCAATCATATGGGTGGCTATCGTTCTTGCTGTTGCGCTCTATGCGGGAACGAACCGCCTCCTGCTGGTCGGATTCACGAATGCGGCTGCAGCCTTCGTGCCTTCTGTCTGGCGCGGCATGCTCGTCTTTCCGCTTCCGACAGGAGGAAGCCTGCGCGGCGACTTCCTGATCATGGCAGCAGCCTCGACTGCTCTCTCGCACCTTTGCGCCTGGCTTTCCCGGCGCATCTAGCCCTCGACGAAGATGGAGGAGATGGCACGATGTATCAGCTGATGACAATAATCACGGCAGCGATCTCCGTCGCGCTCTTGATGTTCTCTGCCATGGTCCACGAAGTTGCCCATGGCTGGGTGGCCTACAAGCTCGGAGACCCGACGGCAAAGAATGCGGGCAGGCTCACGCTCAGCCCGAAGGCGCATCTCGACCCCTTCGGCTCCATTGTCCTGCCTCTCATCATGGTCCTCCTCAAAGGGCCGGTCTTTGCCTATGCAAAGCCGGTGCCCTACAACCCCCGCAATCTCCGCCATCCCGACCGCGATGAGGTGCTGGTCGCAATTGCGGGGCCTGCCTCGAACATCCTGCAGGCGCTCAACGGGGCCCTTCTCTTCGACATCCTCTATCCGGTGCTGCCGCTTTCGCTCTATGGCCCGGCGTACTGGCTGCTGTATATCCTCTCGAGCTATGTCTACGTGAACCTCATGCTTGCGTTCTTCAACCTGATTCCGCTGCCGCCGCTTGATGGGTCGAAGATCATCATGCCGCTGCTTCACGGCGAGGCACGCCAGAAGTACTACGCGATCCAGCAGTACGCGATGCCGATCCTCATCATCGTCCTCTATCTCGTGCCCATGGTGTTCCATGCAGATCCGCTCGGCATCTACCTCGACGTCACGGCGGACAGGCTCTACAGCCTGCTTCTGGGGGCGTGAGAGCGTGTCGTTCCGTGTCCAGACGCAAGGGTATTCGGGACCGTTCGACCTTCTTCTCCAGCTTGTCACGAGGAAGAAGGTCGCAATCGGCGCCATCTCCATTTCTGAGGTCGCAGACCAGTATCTCGAAGAGGTCAATCGCATGGGCGACCTCGACCTCGATGTCGCAAGCGACTTCGTCCTTGTCGCCTCGACGCTTCTGGATATCAAGGCGGCATCCCTTGTGCCAGAAGAGCCGGCAAGAGTCCAGGATCCTGACGACCTCGACGATACGGGGCTCGAAGACCTCGATCCGGCACAGGCACGCGAGGTCCTGATTGCCCGCCTCATTGCCTACAAGCAGATCAGGAATGCGGCAGCTGCACTCTCGTCGCGTATGGAGGCAGAGAGCAGGATGCTGCCGAGAACGGCAGGCCCCGACCCCGAGTTTCTGGGCCTCATGCCTGACTATACGAAGGGCATCACGATATCGAGCCTTGCGGTCATCTGTGCCGACCTCGATTCGCGCCACGAGCATTTCCTGCTCGAGGCGGAGCATATCGCTCCGAAGCGGATCTCGCTCGCTCTTGTCATGGCATCGGTCGACCGCTTCACGCGCTCCCGCGGACACTGCTCATTTGACGAGCTCCTCGAGGGCTCGAAGGACCCGGAGAAGGTCGTCGCGACCTTCCTTGCGATGCTCACGCTCTATCACCGGGGCTCCATCACCGTCAGACAGGAAGAGAATTTCGCTCCGATCGAGATCTCCAGGGTCGAAGGCGCTCCAGCCTACGACCCTGCAACCGATCTCGATGAATTCGAGGAGGACTCATAGTGGAAGATCTCGCACATCTCGACGATGCATCCGTGAAGGGTGCGACCGAAGCGATCCTGCTTGTGTCGTCAGATCCGCTCTCTGCGGTAGATCTTGCAAAGATCCTGGGGATACAGCCAGGAGAGGCGGCAGGCGTGCTTGCCGAGCTCTCTGCAGAATATGCCGATGCGAACCGTGGCTTCCAGCTGCGCGAGGTCGCAGGCGGCTGGCGCCTCTTCACGCATCCTGCCTACCACGATATCGTGGAGCGCTATGTCCTGAGCTGGGACACGAGGAAGCTCTCGCAGGCTGCGCTCGAGACCCTTGCCGTCATTGCCTACCACCAGCCGGTCACGCGCGAGGGCGTGAAGGCCGTGCGTGGCGTGAATTCGGAAGGCGTCATCTCGTCGCTCATCGAGAAGGGGCTGGTCCGTGAGCTGGGACGCGCGCCCGAGCATGCGAATGCAATCGTCTACGGGACGACGCGTGCCTTCCTTGAGCAGTTCGGGCTCAGGAGCCTCAAGGACCTGCCGCCGCTCGAGGACTTCGCTCCCGACGAGGAGTCGAAGCGCTTCATCCGCGAACGCCTTTCGGGCAGCTCAATCGCATCGACCCTCGAAGAGACCGCAGAAGACATCGACGACGAGCGCGAGCTTCTGGACGGTGCCGAACTTGCAGACGACGAGGAAGAAGCAGGAGGGGACGAGCAGTGACGGATACGGATTTCCAATATCCCTTGAGGCTCCAGAAGTTCCTGGCCCGCGCCGGCGTCGCCAGCAGGCGGGGATCGGAGGACCTCATGACCGCCGGACGCGTCACCGTGAACGGCGAGGTCGTGACAGAGCTTGGCAGCCGTGTCGATCCGAGCCACGATGTGGTATGCGTCGACGGCAGGCGGGTAGAGATTGCAGAGCATCCGGTCTACCTCATGCTCTACAAGCCACGGGGCTATCTCACGACGATGGACGACCCCCAGGGACGTCCCTGCGTGCGCACGCTCGTGCCCCAGAAGCAGTATCCGGGGATCTTTCCGGTCGGACGCCTCGACAAGGACACGACGGGGCTTCTGCTCTTCACGACGAATGGCGATGCCTCGCAGCAGCTCCTGCATCCCTCGAAGCATGTCTGGAAGCACTATGTGGCGCTCGTCGAGGGAAGGATCACGAAAGAGAACAGGCGTGCGCTCGAGCAGGGTGTGGAGCTCGATGACGGGTGGACACAGCCGGCAGAGGTCGACTTTCCGGAACGTGGAAGCGAGGCCTGGGATGCCGTGACGCCCGAAGGCATACGCGTCGGCCAGACCGTCGTAGGGCTCACGATACATGAGGGCAGGAAGCATCAAGTCAAGCGCATGCTCAAGGCGGTGGGGCACGAGGTGGTCTTCCTCCACCGCGATGGTTTCGGGCCGCTCGAGCTCAAGGGTGTTTCATATGGCTCATGGAGGCTTCTCGACGAGGGCGAGATAGCATCGCTCGAGAAGATCATCCAGGACAGGAAGAGGCAATAGATAGCATGGCACAGGAACTCCAGCGCATCCTCGTGATGCGCCATCCGCAGACGACGGCAAATCTCGACCAGACCCTTTCGGGGAGGCGCAATGTGGATCTGAGCCCGAAGGGCGAGGAGCAGGCACGCCGTGCCGTCGATGCCATCGTCACCTGGAAGCCTGACCGCATCCTGACCTCGCCGCTCCAGCGCTGCACGAAGCTTGCCTATGCAGCCGGGAAGCGCCTGGGCATCGAGCCTCAGGTAGAGGACCGCATCATCGAGATGGACTTCGGCGAGGCCGAGGGCCTCTCTGCCCAGGAGGCGCACAAGCGCGGCTGGTCCTTCCCGTGGGCGCTCGACGCCGAGGGGCACTCCATCACGGCTCCGGGCGGGGAGACCTACGAGCATGCCCTCGCACGTGTGCAGTCGCTCCTGGACGACCTCGAGAGCGTGCGGGGACGCACCGTGCTCCTCACGCACGGCGGGATCTCGAGGAGCATCCTGCGTGCCATCTACGGAACGCCGGCCGACCGCTTCTGGCGTATCCAGATTTCCAATGTCTCCTCGTTCGTTCTCTCCTACGATGGAAAGAGATATTTCCTTGCTGCGCTCGGCCTTACGCCTGAAGAGGTCAAGCGCCGCGTCGAAGAGGATGTCGTGAAGGATCTCGACAACTGGGATGGTGATGCCAAGTGAGGATTGCTATCGACGGACCGGCAGGCTCTGGCAAGTCGACAGTCGCAAAGGCGCTGGCGAAGAAGCGTGGACTGACCTATCTCGATACCGGAGCGATGTATCGCGCCTGCGCCCTGCGTGCCGAGCGCAATGGCATCGATTTCAAGGATTCCCAGGCGCTTGCCGCCTGTGCAAAGGAAGCAAAGATCGAGTTCGGCCCCTTTGCCGAGAAGACACGGGTCTTTCTCGATGGCGAGGACGTGAGCGATGCAATACGCACGGCCGAGGTCGACCGCGATGTCTCTGTCGTCGCGGGCATCCCTGAGATCAGGGCCGATATGGTTGGGCGCCAGCAGGCATTCGGTGCCCAGGGCGATGTCGTGGCTGAAGGAAGGGATATCGCCTCGGTCGTCTTCCCTGATGCCGAAGTCAAGGTATTCCTCGTTGCGAATCCCGAAGCCAGGGCGCACCGCCGTGCGGTCGAGCGTGCGGGTGGCGATACGGCGAAGGGGGAGACGGTTGCCGTCGATCCGCAGTCGGAGGAAGCCATCCTGAAGGACATGGCACGCCGCGACAAGGCAGACTCCTCCCGCGCCTCGTTCAAGCTCGAGCCGGCGCCTGGCGCTGTCACGATCGACTCGTCAGAGATGACGGTAGAGGAGGTCGTGGACGAGATCTCTGCCCTCATGGACAAGGCTGAAGCGAAGGAGCATGCGAAGCCTAGACCCGTGAAGGAGGCAGCGCCCGCTCTTTCGAAGGAGGCTGCTCCTGCAAAGGAGGCAGCTCCCAAGAAGAAGGCTCCGAAGAAGGCAGAGCCCATGAAGGCATTCCATGGGAACTCCGAGGAGCTCTACTACGAGCATCCTATGCGCGAGTTCCCGTGGCCGTCGCGCGCGTGGCTTGCCATCTCGATGACGGGTGCCTGGATCTGGACGAAGATCTTCTTCCCCTGGAAGATCGAAGAGGCGGAGAAGCTCTGGGGCGGCTGGAAGCCCGGCGACAAGGGCCGTGTCCTTGTGATGAACCATGCATCGATGCTCGATCCGGTCGTCGTCGCAATCGCGCTCTACCATCACGGCATCAGGACCCGCCCGATCTCGAAGAGCGAGTTCGACAAGAACAAGCTCGTCTCCTGGGCATTCTCCCGCTATGGCTGCATCCCTGTCGTGCGTGGCACGGCTGACGTGAAGGCAATCCGCCGTGCGCAGCGAGCGCTCGAGGCAGGCGACTGGGTGCTCATCTTCCCCGAAGGCACCCGCATCAAGACCGACGACCAGCCCGTCACGATCCACGGCGGCTTTGCCCTGATCGCCCAGATGGCGCGCACCTGCGTGCAGCCAATCGCGATTGTCGGTGCCCGCGACATCACGCCGAAGGGCAAGCATTTCCCGCGTCCGAAGCGTGTCTTCATGAAGGCGGGAGATCCGATCGAGTTCTCGTCCCTCGGCGTGAAGAAGCGCAAGGAGCAGATTGCCGCGATGGAGAAGGTCTCGATGGAGCGCGTCTATGCGCTCAGAAACGAGCTTCGCCAGGAGCATCCCGGAAAGAGGTAGGAGATGGCAAAGATCGAGATAGCGGCTGAGGCAGGCATGTGCTTCGGGGTCGCCCGCGCGCTCGACCTGGCCGAGAAGGCAGCCCACGAGGTAGAGGGCCCCGTGAAGACGCTGGGGCCTCTGATTCACAATCCGAAGGTCGTCTCCGAGCTCGAGGCTGAAGGTGTCGGTGTTGCCGCAAGCCCCCGCCAGGCCCAGGGATCGACCCTGATCATCCGTGCCCACGGCGTCGTGCCGGAGGCTGTCGAGGAAGCAAAGGCAGCTGGCGTGCATGTCGTGGATGCGACCTGCCCCTATGTGCAGAAGGTACACCATCTTGCAGAGCAGCTCTCGCGCGACGGCTACACGGTGCTTGTCCTCGGCGAGCGGGGACATGCTGAGGTGGAAGGCACGCTCGGACATGCTCCTGGTGCACTTGTCGTCAACAGTGCTGCCGATGTCAGGCAGGCTTATGAGAGCATGAAGCTCTCCCGCCGTGTCGGCATCGTCGTCCAGACGACGCAGACAAAGGCACGCCTCCAGGAGGTCGTCTCCGAGCTCGTGCCGCTTGTCGAGGAGCTCCGTGTCTACAACACGATCTGCGAGGCGACGGAGAGGCGCCAGAAGGCGGCGGCAGAGCTTGCTTCGCGCGCCGATGCGATGGTCGTTATCGGTGGCCGCAACTCGGCGAATACCACGCATCTTGCGGAGATTTGCTCAGATAGGTGTCCGAGAACGTATCATATCGAAGACGTATCTGAGCTCGAAGGCAGCTGGCTCGCCGGTGCTTCCACCATTGGCATCGCCGCTGGAGCTTCGACCCCTCAGAAGCAGATAGATGCCGTGCGCGCAAGGATAGAAGAGCTCGCCGGCAAGTGAGCTAGCGAGGCGCGCTGAGCGCGCTTAAGGAGTGAATATGGGAAAGCCGATCGTCGCTGTCGTAGGGCGCCCGAATGTGGGCAAGTCGACCCTCGTCAACCGCATCGCGATCAAGCGCGATGCAATCGTCCATGAGTCCCGCGGCGTTACGCGCGACCGTTCCTATCATGAGGCGGACTGGTCTGGTCGTGACTTCGTGCTCGTCGATACCGGTGGCATCGAATCTGTGAAGTCGAAGGACGTGTTCGCGCCAGGCATCCGCGAGCAGGCGCTCACGGCCTGCGAAGAGGCCGATGCCATTGTCTTCGTCGTCGACGCCACGACGGGCGTGACAGACGAGGATGAGGAAGTGGCGAAGATCCTGCGCAGGAGCGACAAGCCGGTCTTCCTGGTCTGCAACAAGTGCGACAACCCGGCAAACGAGCCGGACCTCTGGGAATTCTATTCCTTGGGCGTCGGAGAGCCGAGGCCTCTTTCTGCCTCGCACGGCATCGGCACAGGAGATCTCCTCGACGATATCATCGCCGTGTTCCCGAAAGATGACGGGACAGGGACTGAGGAGATCGATGACGGGACGCTCAAGATCGCTCTGATCGGCCGCCCGAATGTCGGCAAGTCCTCCATCACGAACGACCTCATCGGCAAGAAGCGCTCCATCGTCTCCGATGTGGCTGGCACGACCCGCGACGCAATCGATACGGTCATCGAGCGCGAGGGCAGGAAGTACCGTCTCATCGATACGGCCGGCATGCGCAAGCGCAACCTCGTGCATGAGGATGTCGAGTACTACTCCTATGTCCGTGGCCTTCAGGCCATCGACCGTGCGGATGTGGCCCTTCTCGTCGTCGACGCGACGGAAGGCGTGACAGAGCAGGACCAGAAGGTCGCCGAGATGGCAATCGATCGAGGCTGCGCCATCGCTGTCCTTCTCAACAAGTGGGACCTCATGAAGGACGACCATGCAAGGGACGAAGCGCTCCGCACCATCCAGCAGCGCCTTGCCTTCATGCCCTGGGCACCCTACCTCAGGGTCTCTGCCAAGACCGGCCGCTCGGTCGACAAGATCTTGGCCCTTGCCGACAAGGTGCAGGAAGCCCGCACGATCCATATCCCGACCTCGAAGCTCAACAGCCTCATGGAGCGCCTGCGCGAGACCGGCTATACCGTCGTCCACAAGAACCAGCGCCTCAAGGTCAACTATGTCACCCAGACCGGCTACCAGCCGCCTGTCTTCACCCTGTTCTGCAACAGCACCGAGCTCGTGAACGATAACTACCGCCGCTTCATCGAGAACCGCCTGCGCGATGAGTTCGAGCTCGAAGGAACGCCGATTCGTCTGAACTTCAGAAGGAAGGAAGCGCAGAAATGATAGATGCCGGAGGATACTGTCTGCTCCTCGTTGCGGCCGTTGTCACCTACTTCGTCTGCGGCATCCCGTTCGGCCTCCTCATCGCTTCGAAGGAGGGCCATATCGACGTGAGGAAGGTCGGGTCGGGCAATATCGGCACGACGAATGTCGCACGTTCGGTCGGAGCCAAGGCAGGAGGGCTCACGCTCCTGCTCGATGCGCTCAAGGGATTCCTTTCGACCTTCATCTGGCAGAAGGTATTCTGCATGGCGGTCTTTGCAGGCAATGCCTCCATGGTGGCGCCGACAGGGGAGTTCGGATGGATGGCATCCATCATCTTCCTTGCTGCCATCTTGGGACATGTCTTTTCGCCCTATCTCCATTTCCATGGAGGCAAGGGCATCGCGGTCGGCTTCGGTGCAGCGCTTGGCTATATTCCGGCAGTCGCTTTGGGACTCCTTGTCGTCTTCGTCGTCTTTGCGGTGCCATCGCGCTATGTGTCGCTCGGCTCGAGCATGGCAGCCGTGTCGCTTCCGATCTGGGGAGCGGTCTTCGGCTATGCGCCAGCCACGATCTGCCCGCTTGTCATAATCACCGCGATCGTCGTCTGGGCACATCGCGCGAACATCAAGAAGCTCGTCCACGGCGAGGAGCGCAAGTTCTCGTTCCATCATGAGAGCAAGGGCGCGAAATGAAGGTCGCGGTCATAGGCCTCGGCTCCTGGGGCACGGCAGCCGCAGGCCTTGTCTCGCTCCATGCTGATGAGGTCATGGGCTGGGCACACTCGGAGGCAGTCGCCTCTGGCATCGAGCATGAGCACAGGAACCCGCGCTATCTCACGGGCTATGTGCTGCCGGAGAATGTCCATGCGACGACCGATCTTTCTGCATGCGTGAAGGATGCAGATGCGGCTCTTGTCGTCGTGCCTTCATCGCATCTGGCGCATGTCTCATCCGAGCTTGCCCGCATCATCTCTTCAGAGCTTCCGCTCCTTGTCCTCACGAAGGGCATGGAGGAAGCGACGGGCAGGCTCATGACGGAAGTCGTGGGGAATGCCGTGGGGCATCCGGAGCGCATTGCCTGCCTTTCGGGCCCGAACCACGCCGAAGAGATCTGCCTCGGCAAGGTATCTGCTGCGGTCATCGCCTCTGCCAATCCTGATTGTGCCGCCTTCTTCCAGAGGCTCATGGTCTCGCCGAACTTCCGTGCCTATGTATCGGACGATCTTGTCGGCGTCGAAGTGTGCGGTGCCGTCAAGAATGTGATCGCTATCGCCTGCGGCTGCGCGGTCGGGCTCGATGCCGGCGACAACACCCTTGCTGTCCTCATGACACGAGGGCTTGCAGAGATCAGCCGCATCGTGGCAGCGCTCGGCGGAAATCCGCTCACCTGCATGGGTCTTGCCGGCATGGGCGACCTTGTCGCGACCTGCACCTCCGAGCATTCGAGGAACCGGACCTTCGGCGAAGGGTTCGTAGCTGGCGAGAGCTTGGAAGCCTATGAGGCACGCACCCACATGGTCGTCGAGGGTGCCAGAGCTGCAAAGAGCGTCTGGAAGCTCTGTTGTGAAAAGGGTATCGAGGCACCCATAACAGGAGCCGTTCACGCTAT
The DNA here is from genome assembly GCF_040884255.1 of Olsenella sp. AGMB03486. NCBI lineage: Bacteria > Bacillati > Actinomycetota > Coriobacteriia > Coriobacteriales > Atopobiaceae > Olsenella > Olsenella sp. AGMB03486. The sequence goes on along the minus strand of NZ_JBEVTM010000003.1, from coordinate 40,139 downwards.
CCTGTATGAAGGAACACCAGTAGATGCAGCCATTGCAACCCTTCTGGGGAGAAGTCCCCGTGTGGAGTTCTACGGGCTGTAGCGCAAGAGAATAGGGGCGGCATGCTCGACGAGATCGGAATCGCTCCGTCTATCCTTTCGGCAGATCTGATGGATCTGGGCCATGAGGTGAAGACGGTGGCTGGGGCGCGCTATATCCATTTCGATGTGATGGATGGCTCGTTCGTGCCTGAAATCTCCTATGGACATCCGGTTCTGAGAGCCCTCAAGAAGACGACGGATATCCCGGTAGATGTCCACCTCATGATCTCGAACCCCGATGAGGAGGTTGCCTCCTATCTCGAGGCAGGCGCCGACATGGTCTCATTCCATGTGGAGTGCGCAAAGCATGCGCAGCGCATTGTCGATGAGATCCACGCCGCTGGAAAGCTCGCAGGCATTGCCCTCAATCCGGGCACCTCTGCCTATGCGCTCGATGCGCTTCTGCCGACGGTCGATATGGTGCTCGTGATGTCGGTGAACCCAGGATTTGGCGGGCAGAAGTTCATCCCTGAGACGCCCGAGAAGATCCGTACCATCCTGCGTCTTGCCGAAGCCCATGGGGCACATCCTCTGATCGAGGTCGACGGCGGCATCTCGAAAGAGACCGCAGGGCTGGTCGCGTCTGCAGGCGCACGCCTGCTCGTGGCCGGGTCTGCCGTCTTCAAGGCAGAAGACCGCCACAAAGCAATGGCAGAGATTGCCCAGGCTGCGCAAGCCGGGCTTGGCAGGAAAGCGTAAAGCGGCGTATACCCATGGATTCATACGTATATCTGGACTATGCAGCCTCGGCGCCGATGGTGCCTGAGGCAAAGGCGGCAGAGGCTGCATATGCTGAGGCACCTTATGCGGGTGCCAACCCCAACTCGCTCCATACGCTCGGACGCGAGGCGGCCATGGCTCTCGAAGGGGCCAGGCGCGAGATTGCAAAGGCGCTTGGCGGCGGCTTCCGTCCCGGCGAGATCGTCTTCACATCGGGCGGCACGGAATCGAACAACCTTGCCCTCTACGGTATCGCTGAGGGCGCCCGTGCACGCGACCGGAAGCGTACCCGTGTCGTCGTCTCTGCCATAGAGCATGACTCGGAGCTTGATGTCGTGCCTGCACTCAAGGACCGTGGATTTGCGGTCACGCTCGTGCGCCCGGGACGTGATGGCAGGATTGCGCCGGAGGAGCTCGAGCGTGCCGTTGGTCCTGACTGCGCCCTCGTCTCCGTCATGTCGGCAAACAATGAGACCGGCGTCATCCAGCCTGTTGCCGAGCTTGCAGAGATCGCCCACAAGGCCGGTGCCCTCATGCATACGGACGCTGTGCAGGCATTCGGACGCATACCGCTCGCTATCGACACGTGCGATGCGGTGAGCATCGCTGCCCACAAGATCGGCGGCCCTGTCGGTATCGGCGCTCTGGCCCTGCGCATGAGGTGCCCGTTCCGTCCCCAGAACTTCGGTGGCGGCCAGGAGGCGGGAAAGCGACCAGGCACGCAGGATGTAAGGGGAGCGCTCGCCTTTGCAGCAGCTGCAAAGGCACAGACCGACCATCTCGCAGAGCGCAGGAGCGCCTGCGCTGCCAAGGCAAACAGGCTCTTCCAGAAGATCTGCGCTCCCGGAACTGGCATCCAGCCGACGACCACGGCTCAGATCGACGATACGAGGCTTCCGGGCATGGTGAGCATCTACGTGCCAGGGCTCGACTCCGAGACCCTGATCTTGAAGCTCGACCAGAAAGGCTTCGAGGTATCGGCAGGATCTGCCTGCTCCTCGGGATCGCTCGATCCTTCCCATGTGCTCTCTGCCATGGGCATAGCAAGAAACGATGCATTGGGTGCGCTCAGGATCTCGTTCGACGAGCGCATATCCGATGAAGACCTTGACCGCTTTGCCGATGCCCTCATCGGCATTGTGGCTGCAAACAACTAGTGGATGAAGGAAAGGCGAGAATCCATGAATGAGGCACAAGCGCTGGTACGTCTGCAGGAAATCGATCTTTCGCTCATCAGGTACGACGGGGAGATCAGGAAGCTTCCGCAGCTCAAGAAGCTCGCAGCCATCAAGCAGGCACAGAAGAAGCTTGCGCAGGACATGACAAAGATCGTGGGCCAGCGCAAGGATGCCGAGCTCGAGCTCAAAGACAACGAGGACATGACGGAGCGCCTGAAGCAGCATGAGGAGGAGGTCAAGGCCGAAGCGAACGAGGACGGCCACACGCCGCGCGAGCTTCAGGATTTCGAGAACCAGCTCACGATGCTTGCAAAGCGTCGCGAGAAGTATGAGTTCACGCATGAAGGCCTGAAGCAGAATCTGCAGAAGATGCTCGATGCCGAGGCGCATGCCGGCGAGCTCAAGATTCGCCTCGACGAGGAGACCGAGAACCAGACCCGTGCCTATCAGGATGTGACGGCAGGCATCAGGGAGTCCGTGAAGGAGCTCACAGAGGAGCGCAGGCGCGTCCTTTCCCATATCTCGCCCGAGATGCAGAAGAAGTACAGCGAGACTTCGACGCGCTTTGGCGGCCTGGCCGTGGAGACGCTCCATGGGAACAAGCCATCGATCTGCCGTGTCGCGCTCCAGCCGTCCGATTTCGGCGACATCGCCCGCAAGGGCCAGATCTGCGAGTGCCCGTACTGCCACCGCATCCTGGTGACCGGCACCGAGGAGGAATAGATGGCAGAGGAGAAGGTGTCGCATGTCCTGCTGCATGTCACGGGCTGCATCGCTGCCTACAAGGCGGCAGAGGTCCTGAGGCTTCTCCAGAAGGCCGGCTGCGAAGTCCATGTGGCCATGACAGAAGGCGCTTCCCGCTTCGTCGGCAAGGCGACATTCGAAGGTCTCACGCGCTATCCCGTGCTCGAGGACCTCTTCGACTTTGCGCCTACGGCAATCCCTCACATCGACAGCGCCGAGTGGGCGGATCTCCAGCTTGTCTGCCCCTGCACCGCGAATGTGCTGGCAAAGATTGCCCATGGGATGGCAGACGATGCGGTGACCTCGAGCATCCTTGCTGCGACATCTCCTGTGCTCGTGGCACCGGCCATGAACGTGCATATGTGGCGCAATCCCGCGACGCAGGAGAATGTGGCGCTGGCACGGAAGCACGGCATCAAGGTCATGGCTCCCTCGTCGGGCCGTCTTGCCTGTGGCGACATCGGCGAAGGCAAGCTTCCGCCTGTCGAGGAGATCGCCGAGGCGGCGCTCATGGTCCTGAAGAGGACTGACGGGCTTTCCGGCAAGCGCATCCTCATCACGGCAGGGCCGACGCATGAGGCGATAGACCCGGTCCGCTATATCGCGAACGCCTCTTCGGGCAAGATGGGCTATGCGCTTGCTGCCGAGGCAGCCCGCCGCGGAGCCGAGGTCACGCTCGTTTCGGGACCGGTGAGCCTTCCTTGTCCTTACGGCGTGGAGCGTGTGAGCGTCACGAGCGCCGAGGAGATGCACGACGCAGCTCTTGCTGCGTGGAAGGATGCCGACATCGCTATCTGTGCCGCTGCCGTCTCCGACTATACGCCTGCAGCGCCGAGCAGCCACAAGCTCAAGAAGGGGCAGGAGCAGCTCGATTCGATTGCCCTTGTGGAGACGAAGGATATCCTCAGGGATCTGGGCGCCATGAAGGGAGACCGGATCGTCTGCGGCTTTGCAGCGGAGACCGGCGATGCAGAGCGCTATGGGCGCGAGAAGCTCGAGCGAAAGCGCGCCAGCATGATCGTTGCAAACGATGTCTCGCGTGCGGATTCTGCCTTCGGGTCGGATACGGACAAGGTCTCCTTCATCCTGCCTGGCAGGACGATCGAGCTCCCGGTGCTTCCGAAGACGGAGGTTGCCGCGAAGATCCTGGATCAGCTGCAGGAGCTTCTCTAGGAAAGAACGAGAGAGGGCCTCGCCAGAGGCCCTTTTCATGAAGAGGGATGGAACGTTTTGGCAATACTCATCGGATGCGAGCACCTGTCCCAGGAATGGCCGGGCAAGCAGGTGCTCAAGGATGTAACAATCGGCATCAATGCCGGCGAGCGCATCGGCATTGTCGGCAGGAACGGCGACGGCAAGTCGACGCTCCTGGATCTCATTGCGGGCAGGATCGAGCCAGACGACGGCACGATCGTGCGCCGCGGCAACATCACGGTCGGCTATCTCGGACAGTCAGACGAGCTCGACGACGAAGATACGGTCGCTCACAGCGTCGTCGGCGATATGCCGGAATATGAGTGGGCATCGGATCCGAAGATCCGCTCCATCATCGATGAGCTTCTCGTCGGCGTCGACTGGAATGCAAGGATCGGCGACCTTTCCGGAGGACAGCGCAGGAGGTGCGACCTTGCCCGCCTGCTTGTCGGCGACTGGGATGTCATGCTCATGGACGAGCCGACGAACCATCTCGATATGCATGCCATCACCTGGCTGGCCGAGCATCTGAAGAGAAGGTGGCCCGAAGGCACAGGCGCCCTCCTCGTCGTGACGCACGACAGGTGGTTCCTCGATGAGGTATGCGAGCACATGTGGGAAGTCCATGACGGCACGATCGATCCTTTCGAGGGCGGCTATTCTGCCTACATCCAGCAGCGTGTCGAGCGCGAGCGCATGGCGCAGGCATCGGAAGACAGAAGGCAGAACATTCTGCGCAAGGAGCTCAACTGGCTTGCCCATGGAGCCAAGGCACGCTCGTCGAAGCCGAAGTTCCGCATCAAGGAGGCAGAGGCCCTGATCGCAAACGACCCCCCTCTGAGGAACACGGTCGAGCTCAAGAGGCTTGCCGTCTCGCGTCTTGGCAAGCTCGTCATCGAGATGAAGAATGTCACCGCCGGCTACGGCGATACGCCGGTGATTCAGGACCTCACCTGGCTCATCGGACCTGGCGACCGCTACGGCATCCTCGGCGAGAACGGCGCCGGCAAGTCGACGCTTCTCAAGGTCATGTGCGGGCGCATGAAGCCGAGTCGTGGCTATGTGAAGATTGGAAAGTCGGTCCGTTTCGGCATCCTCTCCCAGAACCTCGACGAGCTCCACAAGAAGGATGACTGGCGTGTCGAGGAGCTTCTTGCCACCTACAAGAAGTACTATGTCGTCGACGGCAAGCCGCAGAGTCCCGAGCAGCTGCTCGAACGCCTTGGCTTTGCACGCCGCGAGTTCCCGACCTTCATCAAGGACCTCTCAGGCGGCCAGCTCCGCCGTCTCGCTATCATGTGCGTGCTGCTCGACGAGCCGAACGTGCTCGTGCTCGACGAGCCTGGCAACGACCTCGATACGGACATGCTTGCTGTCCTCGAAGACCTGCTTGATACGTGGCCAGGAACGCTCCTGCTTGTCTCCCATGACCGCTACCTCATGGAGCGTGTGACAGATGACCAGTTCGCCCTCATCGACGGCCATCTCCGCCATGTCCCGGGCGGTACCGATGAATACCTTCGTCTTCTGAATGCAGCCACACAAAACAGGAATGCCCAGGCACCCTCTTCTGAAACTACAATGTCAGATGGCAGCCAGGCACAGGAGAGCCCGTCTGAGCCTGCACTCTCGAATGCAGAGCGCCGCGAGCTCAGGAAGCGCTTCGACGCTGTGGCACGAAAGCTCGAAAAGAGGCAGGCGGAGCCTGACCGCATCCGCAAGGAGATGGCAGAAGCCGACCCTACCGACTACGAGCACCTCATGGAGCTCCAGAACGAGCTTGCCGCTGCCGAGAAGGAAATATCGGATCTCGAAGACGAGTGGCTGGAGCTCTCCGACACGCTCGGCATCGAGTAGCTTTCGGGAGTGTAGATGGAGCAGGAGCTCTGGAAGAAATACCGTCTGAGGACCATCGTCGGCATGCTCTTCAAGACGGTCGAGGTCGTCTTCGATGTCATGACGCCTCTGATTGTGGCCGATATGATCGATGTGGGTGTCGCGACGCATGACGCAGAGTATGTCGTGCGGCGCGGCATCCTTCTTGTGTGCATGGCATGCGCAGGATACTGCTCGACGCTCGTGACGCAGCATGTCGCATCGAAGGTCTCGCAGGGTGTCGGCACGGACATGAGGAATGCGCTCTTCAGGAAGATCAACAGCTTCGGCGCTGCCGAGATCGACCGCATCGGCACCCCGTCTCTCGTGACGAGGATCACAAACGACGTGAACCAGATCCAGCTCGCGGCTGCCATGGCAATACGGCAGCTCATCCGCTGGCCGATCCTGGCGGTCGGCTCGCTTGCCGCTGCCATCATGATCGACCGCACGCTCGGCCTCATCTTCCTCGCCGTGACGCCGCTGGTCGTCCTGGTCTTCTATCTTGTGATGAAGCGCTCGATTCCGTACTACACGCTCATGCAGAAGAAGCTCGACCATATCTCGCTCGTGACACGCGAGGCGCTCTCAGGTGTCCGTGTCATCCGCGCCTTCAGGCATGAGAAGGAAGAGGAGAAGCGCTTCCATGCGGCTGCCGTCTCCCAGGCAGATACTGCCATCAAGGTCGGAAAGCTTGCTGCGCTCCTGAACCCGGGCGCCTATCTCCTCATGAACTTCGGTGTCGTCTGCGTGCTCTGGGCAGGCGGCTTCAAGGTGGAGGCAGGCGTCCTCCAGCAGGGCCAGATCGTTGCCTTCGTGAACTACATGACGCAGGTCCTGATTGCCATTGCCTATGTCGCGAATCTCGCGATCATCTTCAACCGAGCGGCTGCCTCGAGGAAAAGGATCGACGAGGTGCTTGCGACCGAGCCATCTGTCTGCGATGCGCAGGATGCGGAGGCTCCTGCAGCTGCCGCTGATGCTCCTGCGCTTGCGCTCGACCACGTCGGATTCTCCTATGGACCTGGCAAGCCTGCACTCGCCGATGTGACGCTCACGCTTGGACAGGGCGAGACTTTGGGCATCATCGGCGGCACAGGTTCCGGCAAATCGACGCTTGCGAGCCTCATTCCGAGGCTCTATGACGCAACGGAAGGCACGGTCTCCGTCTTCGGGCAGGATGTGCGTGCATGGCCCCTAGACGAGCTCAGGCATGAAGTGGCAAGCGTTCCCCAGACCGCGCATCTCGTGACGGGCACGATCCGCTCGAACCTGACCTGGAGGGTGCCTGATGCGACAGATGAGAAGCTCTGGGCAGCCCTTCGGGCAGCGCAGGCAGCAGACTTCGTCCGTGCGAAGGAGGCTGGTCTCGACTCTGTCGTGGAGGCAGACGGCAGGAACTTCTCCGGCGGCCAGAAGCAGCGCCTGACGATTGCCCGCGCCCTTGTCGGCGAACCATCTCTCATCGTGCTCGATGATTCGGCATCTGCCCTCGACTTTGCGACCGATGCACGTCTGCGCGAGGCGCTGAGGTCTCTTCCTCAGCATCCGGCCTGCGTGATCATCTCGCAGCGCATCTCTGCTGTCATGGGTGCAGACCAGATATTGGTCCTTCATCATGGCAAGGTCGAAGGCCTGGGCACCCATGAGGAGCTCCTCGGCACCTGCGACATCTATCGCGAGATCTGCTCGTCGCAGCTTGCTGGAAAGGAGGCAGACCATGCCTAATGCCTACCAGGGAGGCGCCTCTGCCAAGGCCATGCTTTCTGCCGCAGCAGGCGCTCAGGGAGAAAGCCACGACCCGCGCTTCGATGCACCGGACATGCCGGTAAAGATCGTGCTTGCGCGCCTTTCACATTATGTGAAGCCCTATGCAGCGCTGGCGCTTGCCTCGTTTGCGTGCTCTGTCATCTCTGTCGTGGCACAGCTCATCGTCCCCATCCTGATCGGCCAGGCCATCGATACGATGGTATCGGCTGGGACGGTCGATTTTGCGGCGCTTCAGCCTATCCTCATCCGCCTGGCCTGCACAATCGCTGTCGCGGCAGCTGCAAACTGGGCAGGTGGCTATGGCACGAACCGGCTTGCCTACCAGACGGTCAGAGACCTCCGCGTCGACGCCTATGACAAGTTCGACCGCGTGCCGCTCTCCTTCCTCGATACCCATGCTCATGGCGACCTGCTCTCCCGTGTCATCAACGATATCGATGCGGTGGGAGACGGTCTTGTCCAGGGCTTCACGCAGCTCTTCAATGGCATCGTGATGATTGCGGGCACGCTCATCTTCATGTTCTCGCTCTCGGTGCCGGTGGCCTGCATCGTCGTCGTGCTGACGCCGCTATCCATCCTCGTCGCATGGCTCATTGCCCGCGGCTCTGCGAAGAGCTTCGCTGCGCAGCAGGCGCTCCAGGGCTCGCTTACCGGCTATGCAGAAGAGATGATCTCGAACCAGAAGCTTGTGAGCGCCTTTGCCTACCAGAAGAGAAGCATTGCTGCATTCGAGGCCATCAACGAGAAGCTCTATGGTGCCGGCCGCAAGGCTCAGTTCATAAGCTCCCTCTCGAACCCTTCGACCCGTCTGGTCAACAACATCATCTACGCCGCGGTTGCCGCTGTCGGCATCTCTGCGGTCGTGACTGGCTGGCCATCTCCTCTGACCGTCGGCCAGGTGCAGAGCTTCCTCACCTATGCGAACCAGTACATGAAGCCCTTCAACGAGATCTCTGCCATCGTGACGCAGGTCCAGACAGCCTTCGCCTCGGCCAGGCGCGTGTTCGCATTGCTTGATGCCGAGGAAGAGAAGCCGGATGCAGTGGATGCGATTGTCCTCGAGGATCCGAAGGGGGAGCTTGCCTTCAAGGATGTGAGCTTCTCCTACAGGAAAGATGCAAAGCTTCTCCAGGACATAGCGTTCTCGGCCAAGCCGGGCACACGCCTTGCACTTGTCGGCCCTACAGGCTGCGGCAAGACGACCTTGATCAACCTGCTTCTGCGCTTCTACGACGTGGATTCGGGCTCGATCGAGGTCGACGGCCATGACACTCAGACGCTCACACGTGCCTCGCTTCGCTCTGCCTTCGGCATGGTCCTTCAGGATACGTGGCTCTTCAAAGGCACGGTGCGGGACAACATCGCCTATGGCAGGCCCGATGCGACCATCGGAGAGGTCGAGGCAGCCGCACGTCAGGCACATGCCGACGGCTTCATCCAGCAGCTGCCTCAGGGCTATGACACCGTGATCGGCGAGGATGGCGGGACGATCTCGCAGGGACAGCGCCAGCTTCTCTGCATTGCCCGCGTCATGCTCCAAGATCCTCCGATTCTCCTCCTCGACGAGGCAACGAGCTCTATCGATACGCGTACCGAGCTCCAGGTGCAGGATGCCTTCGACCGCATGATGGTGGGAAGGACCTCGCTCGTCGTGGCGCACCGCCTCTCGACGGTCAGGAATGCCGACTGCATCCTCGTGATCGATGGCGGCCACATCATCGAGCGTGGCACGCACGACGAGCTGCTTGCCAAGGGCGGCTTCTATGCGAACCTCTACAGAAGCCAATGGGCTGCATTGCCGAAAAGTGGCAGTGCCGCGGATTGACATTGCATAGACTCACTCTCGGGGAAGGAAGTACGGCTTTCTTCCAACGAGAGGGGGTTATGCTTTCATGAATGACGCATATGATGTCTGCATCATCGGCGCAGGCGTTGTCGGCACGGCCATTGCGCGCAATCTTTCAGAGCGCCAGTGCAGCATCCTCGTCCTCGAGCGTGGAGACGATGTCTGCTCCGGCACCTCGAAGGCGAATTCCGCTATCGTCCATGCGGGCTATGACGCAGAGCCGGGCACGCTCATGGCAAAGTACAATGTGGCCGGAAACGAGATGATGGGCAAGGTCTGCGAAGACCTCGATGTGCCGTTTGAGCGCATCGGTTCTCTTGTCGTCTGCACGGACGTGGAGGATATGCCGAAGCTCGAAGCATTGAAGGAGCGCGGCGAGAAGAACGGCGTCAAGGGCCTTGAGGTCATCGGGCGCGACCGCCTCGTCGAGATGGAGCCGAACATCTCTGACGAAGCAACAGGAGCCCTGTGGGCGCCGACCGCAGGGATCGTCGACCCGTTCCTTCTGACGATTGCGCAGGCCGAGGTTGCAGAGACGAACGGCGCCACCATCCTTACATCTTGCGAGGCCAAGACGCTCTCGAAAGAGGCAGATGGCCTCTGGAAGATAGAGACCGAGGATGGCACATTCCGCGCCCGCTGTGTCGTGAATGCCGCCGGCACGCATGCTGCCGAGATCCACAACCAGGTCTCTGCCGACAAGATGAAGATCGTGCCGCGGCGCGGCGAATATCTCCTGCTCGACAAGCGCGCGGGCGGACATGTGCATCACACGATCTTCTGCCTGCCATCGAAGATGGGCAAGGGCATCCTCGTGACGCCTACCTGCCACGGGAACCTGATTCTGGGTCCCACGGCGACCGATCAGGAAGACGAGGACGATACCACGACGACTGCAGAGGGGCTCGACGCCGTCAGAAAGGGCGCTGCCAAGACCGTGAAGGATCTGCCGCTCCGCGAGGTCATCACCTCCTTCGCAGGCCTTCGCGCCCATAGGCCTGAGCATGAGTTCCTTGTGGGAGAGGCAAAGGATGCGCCGGGCTTCGTCGACTGCTCCGGCATCGAATCTCCGGGCCTTACCTCGGCGCCTGCCTTGGGCGAAGCTGTTGCTATCATCGTCTCTGACATCCTGAAGCTCGAGCGGAAGCCAGAAGGCAGCTACGCCACGAAGCGCCAGGGCATCGTGCATGCAGCAGCACTTCCTGTCGAGGAGCGCCGCGCGCTCATAGAGAAGAATCCCGCCTATGGCAGGATTGTCTGCCGCTGCGAGGAAGTGAGCGAGGGCGAGATCGTCGATGCAATAAAGCGCCCCTGCGGAGCCCGGTCCCTTGACGGCATCAAGCGCCGTGTGCGCTGCGGCATGGGACGCTGCCAGGGAGGCTTCTGCACTCCCAAAGTCATGGATATCCTGGCCCGCGAGGTGCCAGAGCTCACGCTCGAGAGCATCACGAAGAAGGGCAAAGGCTCGGAGTTCGTGGTTGGCCACGACAAGGACTGCTATGGGGAAGGAGGCGAGCGCTGATGAAGCGTTCCTGTGTTGTCGTCGGCGGCGGTCCTGCCGGCCTTGCTGCTGCCATCTCTGCCTATGATGCAGGGCTCAAAGATATCGTCGTCCTCGAGCGCGAAGACAGGCTCGGCGGCATCCTCAACCAGTGCATCCATAACGGGTTCGGTCTCCATACGTTCGACGAGGAGCTCACGGGCCCCGAGTATGCGCAGCGCTATATCGATGAGGCAAAGAAGCGCGGCATCGAGTGCCTGCTCGAATGCACGGTCATCGATATCAGCCACGACCGCGTCGTCACGGCCGTGAGCCCCGAGCTCGGCCTCATCCAGATCGAAGCAGGCTCTGTGATACTTGCAATGGGCTGCCGAGAGAGGCCGCGTGGCGCCCTCAATATCCCGGGCACCCGTCCTGCCGGCATCTATACGGCAGGATGCGCGCAGCATCTCGTGAACATCGAAGGCGTCCTTCCGGGACGTGAGGTCGTAATCCTAGGCTCGGGCGACATTGGCCTCATCATGGCCCGCAGGCTCACGCTCGAAGGCGCCCATGTCCAGGTCGTCGCTGAGCTCATGCCATACTCGGGCGGCCTCAAGAGGAATATCGTGCAGTGCCTCGATGACTTCGGCATCCCGCTCAAACTTAGCCATACCGTCGTGAAGATCGAAGGCGACAAGCGTGTCGAGGGCGTCTGGATCGCTGAAGTCGACGAGCATCTGAAGCCGATTCCGGGGACCGAAGAGCACTACACGTGCGATACGCTCCTTCTCTCCTGCGGCCTCATTCCGGAAAACGAGCTCTCGCAGAAGGCAGGCGTCGCACTCTCTCCGGTTACGAAGGGCCCGGTCGTGAACGAGCAGCTTGAGACCGACGTGCCGGGCGTCTTTGCCTGCGGCAATGTCCTGCATGTGCATGATCTTGTGGACTACGTCTCTGAGGAGGCTGCTGCAGCAGGTGCGCATGCGGCTGCCTATGTGCAGACAGGAGAGCCTGAAAGCGAGCGCAAAGGCATTCCCGTCGTGCCGGAAGGCGGCGTGCGCTATACGGTTCCCGCCACGATAGACCCTGCTTCCATGGACGAGAAGCTCACTGTGCGCTTCCGTGTCGGTGCCGTGAAGCGCAATGTCTTCGAGTCGGTCTATGTTGATGGCGCGCGCATCGCGCACAAGAAGCGCCCGATTGTGGCGCCAGGCGAGATGGAGCAGGTCATCCTCAAGAAGGCTGACCTGGAAAAGCATCCAGATGCCGAGAGCATCCGCGTCGTCCTCGAGGAGGCATGATCATGGAGGAGAAGACGCTTACCTGCATCAACTGCCCCCTCGGCTGCCAGGTGACGGTCACGTTCGACGGAGACAGCATCGTCTCTGTCACGGGCAACACCTGCAAGCGTGGCGACATCTATGCGAGGCAGGAGCTCACGAATCCGGTACGCATCGTCACGACATCCGTTCCGGTGGAAGGCTCTGCCACCTCGAAGATGGTATCGGTCAAGACTGCAGAGCCCGTGCCGAAGGGCAAGATCTTCGATGTGATGGCAGCACTTGCGAAAACAGAGATAAAGGCGCCGGTGCATATCGGCGACACGGTGCTTGCAGATGTCGCAGGAACCGGGGTCGATATCGTCGCGACGAGGAATGCCTGAGGGCCAAGAGACGAAAGGAGGGCCGGAGCGATCCGGCCCTCCTTTGTAGGCGGCTATTCTGCGACAGGGCCTGTGCCACCCCTGCCCTGGCTCTTGATCTTCGGAAGGACTCTCTTCACGAACCAGGCAAGCGCCGCTACGGCGATAGCGGCAAGAACGATATAGGTGACATGGTCGATGACGGAAGCGGCGCCTGATGCGGCATTCTGCCAGGCATCTCCTGCAAGATAGCCGAGCGCGCAGAGGATCGCATTCCAGATGAGCGACCCTGCGAAGGTCATGGCACTGAACTTCAGGATTCCCATGTGCGACATGCCGGCAGGGATCGAGATGAGGCTCCTCACGACAGGGACGCAGCGGCAGATGAAGACGGTCTTGGCGCCCTTCGTCTCGAACCAGCCAAAGGCAGCCTGCACATCGCCCTTCTCGAAGCCGAGAAGGCGTGCGGGACGTGAAGAGAGGATCTTCTCCATGCGGCGCTTATCGAGCCTGGTGCCGACAGCATAGAGCACATAGGCACCGGCAAGAGACCCGGCGGTTGCTGCGAGGATGGCGAGCGGAAGCCAGAGCGCGCCGGCATTCGAGAAGAAGCCGGCAAGCGGGAGGATGAGCTCGCTCGGAATCGGCGGAAAGACGTTCTCGAGGAAGATGAGGGCACTGACGGCAAGATAGCCGAACTGCAGCATGAAGGCGAAGATTGCGTCCTGCATGGGAAAGCTCCTTAGGTTGCGCCATGTAGTGTCCTCATGGTACGGAGCAAAGCTCAAGGCTCTCCCAACGCAGGATAAACAGTTCATAAACTCGAGGTCAGCGACGGATGATGTAGCCTGCGCCGCGCACGGTCTGGATGATCTTCGGGTTCGAAGGATCGGGTTCGATCTTCTCGCGCAGCCGCTGGATATGGACCGTCACGGTCGCACCATCCCCCAGGGCTTCCTCGCCCCAGACACGCTCGTAGAGGGCATCGCGGGAGAAGACTGTGCCTTGGTGCTTCATAAGGAAGAGGAGAAGCTCGTATTCCCGGTTCGTGAGCTCGACATCTTTCCCTCGTGCCTTCACCTCGTGGCTGGCAGGATCGATCGTGACTCCATCCGCCTCGATCAGGGAGGAAGGCTCAGCTGCCTCTGTATCGGCATTTCTGCGCGCTGCCGTGGCGAGGAGCGCCTTCACGCGGGCCACAAGGACAGAAGGGGAGAACGGCTTCACGACGTAGCCATCGGCCCCGAGACCGAGGCCTCTGATCTGGTCGATATCCTCCGTGCGTGCTGTCACGAGAAGTATAGGCAAGGCCGACTTCTCGCGGACCTTCCGGCAGACATCGAACCCGTTCATGCCGGGAAGCATCACATCGAGAATCATGGCATCGAAAGAGCCTGAGAGCGCCTTGGAGAGGCCTGTGGGGCCATCCGAGGCAATCTCTGCCTCGAGGCCATTGGCCTCAAGATAGTCGCGCTCAAGCTCGGCGATGTCTTCGTCGTCTTCGACGATGAGTATGCGAGACATATCTGCTCCTAGAATTTCGGGAAGGTGAGACGTATCGTGAGGCCACCACCAGGTGTCTTGGCAGCTTCTGCCCTGCCGTTCATGCGCTGCATGGCACGGGCGACGACAGCGAGGCCCAGACCGGAGCCGGATTCCGGATGCTGGCGGGCAGGGTCGGTGCGGAAGAAGACATCGAAGAGATGGGGAAGCGTCTCTGGTGCAACTCCAGGGCCGTTGTCGGCAAGCTCGAGCACTGCGCCATCTGCCGTGGTGGTTGCAGAGATGTGGAGCGTTGCGCCGGGCGCGTATTTCTGTGCATTCCCGACAACATTCGATATGCAGCGGAAGAGGAGCTTGCGGTCGAAGCGGCAAAGGACTGGCGTTTCCAGGTCCTCCTCGATCATGATGCTCTCGGCAGTGTCGCCTTCGCGGGTGTTCTTCAAGATAGAAGAAGCGGCGCTCGAGAGGTTGCCCTCCTCGATGGATGCCGGGTAGTCATCGAGGTCGAGCTTCGAGAACAGGAAGAGCTCGGAGACGAGGTGCGAGAGCTCCTGGGCCTTGCGGTCTATCGTCTCGAGGTAGCGGCGCTCGCGCTCCGGCGTCTTGGCAATTCCGTCGAGCAGGCCCTCCACATAGCCCTGGATCGACGTCAGAGGAGATCTGAGATCGTGGCTGATGCCGGCAATGAGCTCTTGGCGGGAGCGTGCATTGGCTTCCGAGCGCTCATCTGCCTTCATGAGAGCATCTGCCATCGTGTTGAAGTCATGGCAGATGGGAGAGAACTCGTCTTCGTGCCCTTCTGGCAGGCGGAAGGAAAGATCTCCCTGAGCGATGCGCGAGACGCCCTCCTGGAGCTCGTCGAGGCGCTCCACGATGCGGTCAAGGACAAGATGCTTCGAGACACGGTCAAGAAGGAGGATGGTGAAGGCAGCTGCTGCGACGACAATCGAGAAGGAGATTGCAAAGGCGCGCTTGAGCACATGGCCACGGACTTCCGCGTAGTGCCCGAAGAGTGCGACGTCGTAGCTTCCCTCCTGATGGAGATAGAGGCTCGTGCCAGCTGAAGAGACGAGGACACCATCTGTGTCGTCGAGCGTGCGCGCAGAGGCGAGGAGTTCCGATTCCAGTGATGCCGTGCCCGAAGAATAGAGGACCGAGCCGTCCTCCCCATAGACCTGGAGGATGGCTCCTGAACCTGCAACAGACTGTGCGATCTCATCGAGTGCAGCCTGCTCCACGCCTGACTCGAGCACGGCACCGGAAGCCTCCGATACCATGCGGCCAAGCGCGACCATGTCCTCGGCATCCGATATTTCGAGATCGAGGCCGCCTCTGAGCTGGAAGAGAAAGACTGCTGCACACGCCAGCGCAACGACGATGCAGACCGCGAGTGGCACGATGAGCGACAAGATGTTGGAGAGGCGGAGACGCTGCTTTATGGTAGTCGGTTTCTGCATAGGGTGCCTTTCACAGACTGCTGCTTGCGTGGCGGCGAACCGTAAATCCTCTGGTGCGAAAGCGGCTTGAAATGCTTTGCTGCCATCCGGATTGCACAGGCACAGATGGAGCCGAGCGGCACAGCAGCAAGGACATCTGTTACATAGTGTACGCCGAGGAAGACGCGCGAAAGCGAAACAAGGATGGTCGACAGAAGGCAGAGGGAGATTTTAGCTGCAGGATGATCGGGGCTCCTCCCGAGCCAGATGAGTGCCATGAGCGCTGCAGCGCAGACCACGGGCGTTGTGTGGTCCGAGGGCAAGCTCCAGTCGCCTGCAGCAGCCAGAGCCATCTCGGGATGGGGACGGATGAGGATTGCCTTGAGGATATGGTCCGAGGCAATCGCAAGCGCGCAGAGAAGCCCTGCTGCATCATGATGGGACCCGGTGTCGTGTCAGGCTGATACCAGGGCCTGCGCCTCATCGACGAGGCTCCTACTGCGATGAAGCTTGCGGGCATCCCCTTCGACGAGGATATGCTCGACGGTAGGAGTTCCTTCTGAGAAGGCGGATTCATATGAATTCAGCAGGGAAGCCGCATGCTATGTGCGGCTTCCCTGCTCTTCTGAATGGAGACACCCTGCCCTCTGTGTCAGCCTGGCGGCATGGCTAGATATGGCCATCTGCGCCCGCTATCATGAAGCTTGTCAGCGTGCATTCAGGATGGGAGACGCAGCATGGCAGCAAGCCATATGAGACCGACAGGCCCGGATGAGAAGCCGTATGAGCCCCGGCATTCGCGTGCAGAGGAGGCCAGGGGCTATGCAGAGCGCAGGGTCAAGCAGGAAAGCAGAAGGCGCAGGCATATAGCAGCCTTCATCATTGCTGCCGTCGCGGTAGCGCTCTGTGTCGTGGCTGCCGGCCATGGGCTGATGAAGAACGAAGGCAAGCAGCCGGAAGAGCAGAACACCACAGCTGCCGAAGAGCAGATGACGGATGAGACCGAAGATACCTCTGAAGATTCGACAGGCCTTCCCAATGACGGCCGTATCGTCATGACCCTTGCCGGCTCTGCCGATACCTATGTGAAGCGCGGCGAGAGCTATATCGAGGGCGGCTGCTACGCGCATGACGCTGCGGATGGGCAGATTACGGACAAGGTGACGGCGTCAGGGACTGTGGATGCTCAGAAGGCAGGGGACTACACCATCACCTACACGGTTTCAGACTCAGCGGGATATGTCGCGACGGCGACCCGCACGGTCCATGTGATGGATGAAGTCGATGGGGGATGGGATGCAGATGGCATAGCGGTCTTCATGTACCACGATGTCTACGATCCGGCGAACCCTCCTGAAGGCGCCACGACGAACCAGAACATGATCTCCACGACAAGCCTCGACGAGCAGCTCCAGTGGCTGAATGACCACAGCTATTACTATCCGTCCTGGGCAGAGCTTGCAGCCTACATCGAGGGGAAGCACTCCCTGCCTGACAGGTCCTGCGCGCTCACATTTGATGATGGAACACAGGGATTCCTGAACCTCGCGATACCTGAGCTCGAAAAGCACAAGATTCCAGCGACATCATTCTTGATCTGCTCAGATGCAGATGTCCAGGACAAGCTTTCGCAGCATGCAAGCCCCTATGTCGTGTTCCAGTCGCACTCATATGACATGCACCGCGCTGGCTATACGCAGAAGGGCCATGGCGGGAGAATCTTCGATATGAGCGAAGAAGATATCGTGGCCGACCTCGACAGATCTGCCCAGATCCTGAAGACAAAGGATGCCTTTGCCTATCCCTTCGGAGATGTATCCGACATCGCTCCTGAGGCAGTGAGGGATGCCGGCTTCCAGCTTGCCTTCACGACACAGTATGGCCTGGTGCAGCCAGGAGACGATCCCATGCAGCTCAAGCGCATGCGCATCTTCGGAACCTACGGGCTCGACAGCTTTACGGGAGTCATATAGAAAGGAATAAAAAAGTCCTTTGCGCTTTCCAGATTTCATGCTACTATAGCAGAGCTGTGCGAGCGAGTGGCACAACACATAAACGGGTGGTGGCGCAGTTTGGTAGCGCACTTGACTGGGGGTCAAGGGGTCGCTGGTTCGAATCCAGTCCACCCGACCACGAAACCGCAGGTCAGAGGCTTAAGCCTCTGACCTTTTTTCTTATACGTACTATTTGACGTACTATTTACGTACTGCAAACCGTGTCCCTCGTTTCTTTTGAAGTCCATTTTTGTCTTTTCTCTCGCCGTGAGAAACTGTTCGGTGAACGGTCGCGGTACGCGTCTTCGTGCAAGATCATCGCATCAGTAACGTGCCGATTCGTCTGCCCTAGAAACCCCTCCCGCTGGCCTTCACGCGTGTAATCCGCCCGTCCTTCGGCCCCTCGGTTCCGCAAGGGTGCTCGCCTGGAGACAAATGTCCGCGACTATGCTCGCAGCATACGAACTTTCAGCCGGCCTTGGGTATCCTCGGAGTTGGGCGCATGTGTAGGAATCGTGGCGCCCTGGGGGAACTCCGGGCCATTGCGGCCGATACGGACAGTGGGGACAGGTCGGCCAACGCGGCCAGAGGTGCCGACACCAGCGGATAGCATACGAACCGTCAGGTAACCCAAGGGCGTCACGCTCCATCGGAGGATGGGAGGTGACACCAGATGAGGGAAGGCGACACGCATGCAGGAAGAGCAGACACCAGACCTCTCCCAGATGAACCGACCGCTCAGCACGCAGGAGGTCTCGCGGTACCTAGGGCTGTGCGAGCGCCAGGTCCTGCGCATGGTCCATAACGGGCAGATCCCAGCAAAGAAGTTCGGCCACAACTGGTACTACTCGCCGAGGAAGATCGCCCAGCTGGTCGGGATGCTGGACCAATGACGCCGCCTTTGGGAGCGGCGTCGTGCGTTTTGTGCGCAGGCCGCCGTTGTGGAAGCTTACGGAAGGTTGGCCGCGGGCCCGTCCTGAAGGGGCGTGCCGTCACCTCGTATCCTCGCTGCCTGGTAGGGGCAAGGGGGTTCGGATGATTCGTCGGGAAATCGGAAGCAACCTGGACATGATATCGGCGGACGAGGCGGCAAGGATCCTGCGGGTCTCCGCCAGGACGGTCAGGCGGCTCTGCATAGACCGCAAGATTCCCGCCGTCAAAGTCGGCAACCAATGGCGCATCGACAGGACGGAGCTCATGAGAACGCTCGGCAGGGACAGCAGGATGTCCTGCTGGCTCGGCATGGATGGCAAATAGGCCCGGTTCCCGTCTGCGGTCGGTCTCGCGCGGCGTCTCGAATGGAGCTGATCAGAGATGAGACAGACCACAAGCTCGCGTGGAATCAAAGGCAGCCGCAGCGCCGTACTCTACAAGGAGTACTACTCCGTCGAGGAGGTGTCCCGCCTCCTGCACATCAGCGAGAGGACGATCAGGGAGCTGGCGCATCGCGAGGATGACCCGCTCCCCTTCCGCATCCTGTTCGGGCAGCAGAGGAACTGCTTCATACACCGCGAGGACCTCATGGACTGGCTCGAGTCGAACTCTCAGCTCGTACGCGATGCCGCGAAGAAGCAGACGGGCCAAGCGTGATGCGGGGGCACTCGGCCGGCGAGTTCGCAACGGTGTATCGGTTCATGACGGAGGGGCTGGGGCTTCGTGGGTCCGACCTCCTCGTCTACGCCAGGGTCTTCAGCTTCTGCCAGGAGGATACCGGCGCCTACTTCGAGTCGGCCGAGAGCTGCGCGGAGTTCCTGAACATGTCAGAGAGGCAGGTCAGAAGGTCCCTGGGAAGCCTCCTCTCGAGGGACCTCATAGCCGAGGCGGACTGCCCCGCGCAGTGCGCGAGGGGCAGGGCGTTCGTCCTGCGCAGGGAGGCAGTCAGGGACGCGATTCAGCTCGTGGAGCGCGGGGCCGACGCGGACAAATTGTCCGCGAGGGCGCCCGGGGGCGGACAATTTGTCCGTGACTCCGGACATCCTGGCCATGATGGCGGACAGAATGTCCGCCCCTATATAGATAGAAAAGACGATTAGAACGAATCTCATAGGAGAGTTCCTAGAGGGGGTGGGCATCGTGGGCTCGATGGGCGATTTCCACGCGGACACGGGACGTGACGGAAGGGAGACGCGCCCGCAGGTACTCATAACGCCCGAGGAGGCGATTGCACGGGGCTTCGCACGGGAGGCACCGCCTCCCGTGAGGTGCGCGCACTGCGGGAGGCAGCTCCGACCGCTCGGAATCCCCGTCTTCGGCAGCATTGCCTGGGTGTCGCACGAGCCCTGCGAATGCGACGGGTCCGTGCGCGAGAGGATGGAGGAGGAGCAGAGGATCCTGGAAGAGAGGGCGATGGAGAGGGAGCGAAGGCTCGATAGGTCGGGCATCCCGCTCAGGTTTCGCCGTGCGGCGCCGACCGAGGCCCAGTGCATCGCCTATGCGGACGCGATCTCCGGGTCCACCTCTGACGGGCTCTTCATCCACGGTCCGGTCGGCACGGGGAAGACCCACAACGCCGCGGCGGTCGCGATCGCCGCCTCGGACCGTGGTCTGAGGACCGTCTTCACCTCCGCTATCGCGATCTTCTCGAACATCAGGGAGACCTTCGACGGAGGAGGCTCGAGCAAAAGGGCGCTCGAGAGGTACGCCTCGTGCGAGATGCTCGTCCTCGACGACCTGGGCAAGGAGTCGAGCTCGAGGTGGTCGCTCATGACGCTGTTCACCATCGTCAACGCGAGATACGAGGGAATGAGGCCGACCGTCATCACGTCGCAGTACACGCTGGGACAGCTGAGGGCAAGGCTCGCGTCGACCGGCGAGGCGGAGACTGCGGCTGCGATAGTCTCTCGAATCGCCGCGATGTGCGCCGACGTGACGCTCTCGGGGCCGGACCTGAGGGGGGACGCCTGGAAACCTCTTGGGATGCAGACTATGCAAAGGACATGTGATGTTGCGAAACGATCAAAGCTCGACAATTTCAGGTAGCGGCTTGTCGATGTTCCTGTCCGTTGTTCAGTGAACCACAGAGAAGAGCTTGTGCAACAGGCGGATTGACATCTGCCAGCAGAAATTGGCCCTGTGTCACCGTTTGTGACACAGGGCCCATTCAAAGCCCAACGTTTATGAAAGCAGCCTCAGATTCATCTGAAGTTGCTGCTCCATTCCTCACTGTCTCATGTCGGTGATCTGCTTTACCGTAGGAAAGTCTCAAACTTTTTCGCAGATGTGCGCATCTCGCTGACCGTGTTGCTGTTGGAGCACATCAGCTCGATGTGCAGACCCGAATTCGACGTCACGAGCACGCTTCCGTATTCACAGATAGGCACCTGCTTGTTGTTCTTGAAGCGTTTGTCGGGTGTCCCGTTCTTGTTCACCTTGAGCCACGTCTGCCCTATGACCTTCGCATCCTTGGGGACAGAGTCCGTCTCCACGAAGTGTGACATGCCAAAGTCCATGTCGAGGTCCGCATAGCTGATGGCGCCCACGTCTGTCCTCGCGACGACGAGGACCTTGTCGGGCAGGAAGTAGACGCGCTGCTTGCGCAGCTTCAGGCCGAACGGCTGAACGTTGGACTCCACGAAGAACGGCAGCTTGTTGGTTGCCCTGGCCGGAATCCTCTTGACGCCGCGCGCCGCCCCGCCGCTCGTCTTCCTGTCCAGGCTGGTCTCGGAGACCGTCTGCCAGAACCTGTTATTCTTGTTTAGGCTCATCCAGATCGCGGAGAGGTCTACATAGGCGGCCCGTGACTCGTCGTCGAACGAGTACTCCATCGGTACCCTCATCTTCGAGCGGACGACAATCTTGAGAACGGCGCCAGCGAACGCCGTGAGGATGAAGGGCGGGAGGGCTGCGAGGATTATCGTCGCGATCAGCCAAGAGCTGAGGTAATCGAGCCTCTGCGCCTTCCTCATCTGGGCCAGCAGCTCCTCGTACTCCGCCGGCTGGTAGTCGCCAGCATTCACGCTCTCCGTGCTTACGGCGTTCGAAACCTCCGCCTGCTGCGAATGGCTTGCTCCACGGGCGTGGCTCTCTGAGCTCGGGCGCTTACTCTTGCCGCTCTCGCTGACGTACGAGAGCCCAGTGCCCGGTATCGAGTACGTCCGTCGCGAGGAGCCCTTCGCTGTCTTCGTGTAGCGGTAGCCCTTCGTGCCCCAGCTGTACCCGATGCCGCTCTTGCTGACGTTGACGCGGAATCCTCCGCCCAAGTTGACGCTCTTCCGAAAACGCACACCCAAGGTACATTCCTCCTCAATCACCGCATGTCTGCGGGGTCAGCCTTAAGCCCAACCAAGACCTTATCATGCCGTTGCGAACTTGATAACCTTGGTGTAGTTAGGCATATTGGCCCATGTCGCTGAGACCTTGCTCTGGGCCGGATCGATGGCATGCGCATCATGTATGAGAACTGGGCCTATCGTGATGGCCCGAAGTATCGGAAGTAGTTCAGCTCTAAGTCTACTTTCGACACAGAGCTCTGGCTGTCTTCTGCAAAGCTCTCCCTACCACATTGGTACTACCAGTCCTCGGCATCTGGAAAGGTAAGGGGACGCCAGAACACGGCACCGCAGCGAACCCAGAAGCATCCCAGGCAGCTTCGCTCGTCGTCCATCTCCTTGTCGGTGAGTCCCGAGTCATCCGCAAAGATCCAGACCCCTTGGATTGATTTCCTGAGCGTTGCCTCGTATATCGGGTCGGGGTCTCTGTTGGAGGAGAAGGAGAGCTGGTACACCTCCTGGAACATCATCTCGAACTCTGGGTACACCCCGTCGCGCGATTCCGAATCGTACCTGAAGCCGACTACGAGCGAGTCCGTCTCGGTCTTGAAGCGGCCTAGACTCAAATCCGTACCGCCAGCCCTGCCCAACGGGTCGTATGAAAACCCCGAGACGTACCAGTCGTGCATTCCGTCGAGACGCTCCATCATGGCGTCTGCGGCCATCTGAGAATCGATTCCTATCCACTCCATGAGACGCTCCCAGTAATCGAGCACTCGGAACCCTTGGGCGAGGTCCGCGGCGCGTATATAAAGCGGCGGTTCCGGTAGCGCCAAACCTGCCTGCCATAAGATGCTAGCAATTCAGAGGCCCGGCAGCAGGTACTTAGCCGGCCACCGCGGACAACGCGGCCCATACGGACAGCCGCCTCGCATTGAATCGTAGGCGGCGGGCCGCAACCGGCACCCAGCATACGACGAGAGAGACAGGCCGCGCGAGCCGGCCCGTCCACGAGCCGCCCGCCATGGAGGGGACATGGCAGACGACTTCGGCGACGACGCCGGCCGGCAGATATTCGACTGGGCGCTCCGACTCGGCATGGAGGGGTACCGCCGCGGCGGCGGGGCTGCGGGGCAGCGCGCCGTCGAGGACGCGATAGGGCGCCTCGAGGCCGCTCTGGAGAACGCCAGGGACGCCATAGGCGCGAAGCCCGGGCCATCGGGCGGAGCCCCGCAGGCGGCACGGACCGACGCGAGGTTCGCCCGTCTCGACATGTCCGAGTTCGCCGCGCTCGAGGACGGCCAGAGGATAATCTCGGCGGTGGACGCCAAGCTCGCCGCCAACGACATATGGCACGGGATGACGGAGGACGGCGGCACGCCCTGGCTCGTCTTCAAGACGGCGGACGCCCCGGCGGTGGCGTCCGCCTTCGACCAGCTCGTCTCCGACACAAAGGAAGCGGCGAGCAGGGCGGCGGAGCGGATGCGCCAGGAGCAGGTGCGGGACGACAGGTCCCGCGCCGCGGACCGCGACAGGGAGCCCCTCAAGGACAGGGCGGAGCGCGCGAGAAGGGCATCCGATGTCCAGTCGCACGACGCGGAGCGCGGCCGCGCGCCGGAGCAGAACCGCGCTGAGACGAGGTCGAAGTGAGGGCGCGCGGCGCTGGCGCCGTGGTCGCGGCAGGGCTCTCGGCGGCCGCGTTCGCGATCGGCGACGTCGCCACGGCGGCAGCCCCCGCGGGCGCGCCCACCGACCCAGGGCTGGCGGCGCGGGAGGCGCTTGCGAGCGTGCTCGCCGGGAACGCGGCGCCGAGCGCGGAGCCGCTGCCGCTCGCCGTAGGGCTCGCCTGCGCCGCGGGCGTGTGGCTCTGCTGGGCGAGGAGGCTCTCGCTCGCTGGGGAGCACAGGAGCGGCGAGGAGCATGGCAGCGCGAGGTGGGCGAGCCCCAGGGAGGCAAGGGCCTTCGCGGACCGCAGGGACCCCGCGAACAACATCATCCTGACGCGTCGCGTGTCCCTCGCAATGTCGAGGGCAGACCACGACCCCAGGTTCGAGCGCAACCGGAACGTCCTGGTGATCGGCGGGTCCGGGTCCGGCAAGACCCGCTCCTACGTGATCCCCAACGTCCTCCAGATGAACGCGAGCCTCCTGGTGACGGACCCCAAGGGGACGCTCGAGGCAGAGCTGGGCCCGGCGCTGCGCGCCGCCGGCTACGAGGTCGCGAGGATCGACACCGTGGACTTCGGCCGCTCCGCCCGCTACAACCCGCTCGCCTACGTGCGGACGCAGCAGGACGTGCTCGAGGTCGTCGACTGCATCATCGCAAACACCACGAGGGAGGGCGCGTCCTCGGCGGACCCGTTCTGGGAGAACGCCGAGAGGCTCCTGTACAGCGCTCTCGTCGCCTACCTCGTATGGCACTGCCCGGAGGCGGACAGGAACCTTCCGGGGCTCATGACGCTCCTCTCGCTTGCGTCGGCGAGCGAGGGGGACGAGGGCTACAAGAGCCCGCTCGACGTGCTCTTCGACGAGCTCGAGACCGGAAAGCGGTGCGTCGCCGGGGAGGAGGGTCCCCGCCAGGAGGGCGCGCGCTCGTTTACGGGCGGCACCCGCGTGGCGTGGGTCAGGGTCGCGGAACCGCTCGCGCCGGAGGACGACTTCGCGCTCGGCCGCTACCGGGCCTTCAGGGTCGCCGCCGGCAGGACGCTCAAGTCGATAATCATCAGCTGCAACGCGCGCCTCGCCCCGCTCGGCGGCGAGGAGATCCGGCGCGTCCTCTCGGGCGACGACCTCGGGATCGACCTCATGGGCGAGCCTGGCCGCAGGGTCGCCATCTTCGCCACGACGTCGGACACGAACGGGACGTTCTCGTTCCTCCTGGCGCTCCTCGTCTGGCAGGCGACGAACCTGCTCTGCGAGCGGGCGCTCAGGGTGCACGGCGGGTCGCTCCCGACCCCGGTCCACCTCGTGCTCGACGAGTTCGCGAACATCGGGAGGCTCCCGGACTTCGAGCGCACCATCGCCGTCGTCCGCTCTAGGAACATCGGCGTCTCGGTCATCCTCCAGTCGCTCTCGCAGCTGAAGGCCCGCTACGGGGAGTCTGCGCAGACGATCGTGGACTGCTGCGACACGACCCTCTTCCTGGGCGGCAACTCCAACGAGACGAACAGGGGGATCTCCGAGAAGGTCGGCAAGCAGACCGTCTCGGTCATCGGCGCGAGCGAGAGCAGGGGCTCCTCGAGCAGCTCCACGTAGAGCAGGCAGGCCGCGGAGCGAGACCTCATACAGCCCTCCGAGCTCGCGCGGCTCGACAGGCGCAAGGCCATCGTGCTCATCGCCGGCGCGGACCCGGTGATGGACAGGAAGTACGACCCCAGGAGGCACCCTGCGTGGCGCGGGGGGTGGTCGCGATGAAATGACCGGGCGGCCCGGCGAGTCGGCGGCGGCGCCGGGCCGAGACAACGCCGCCACCATGGACCCCTACGCTTCGGAGGGCAAGTTGCTCAACCAAATCATCAAGCTCGTCTCGGGCTGCGTCTCGTTCCTCGGCGGGTTCCTCGTCGTGTGGGGCGCCGTGAGCCTGGGCCTCGCGATACGCGAGCAGCAGGGCGGCGCGCAGATCGCGAGCGCCATATCGACCATCGCGGGCGGGGCGATCATCATCGCCGCCTCGGTCTACTTCGGGATGCTCGACACGTCCTGGCTCCCGGCCTAGGGGGCTGCCATGGCGTCGCTCTCGGTTGCGGTCCACAAGGACATAGGCGAGTACCAGGAGAAGGTCGTAGGCAAGCTCAGCCTGAGGACGCTGCTGTGCGTCGCGGGCGGCCTCGCCGCCTCGGTGGCGACGGCCTCCGCGCTCTATGCGGCGCTCGGCGTGGAGCCCGCCGACGCGAGCCTGCCGGTCATGTGCGCGTCCCTGCCGTTCTGGCTGCTGGGCTTCTGGCGGCCGCACGGGATGAGGGCGGAGGAGTTTGCCCCCATGCTCTGGGAGCACGCAACCTGGGACGGGGTGCTCGCGTACGGGACGTCGTGCCTGCTCGCGGCGCCGCCGGAGCCGATGGCGCAGAGGACGACCAGGAGGCACAGGAGGAACTCTAGGAGGAAGGGGGCGGAGCTCCGTGAGCCGAGCAGGGAAGCAGGGCGGTAGCGGCCCCAAGGCGGGCCCCTGGGAGAGGCTCTCACTGATGATATCCGGCGGGGGCTCAGCCGAGCGCGACCTCAGGGAGCACGACCGCGAGGCGAGCGAGAGGGCAGCCGCTCGCAGGAGGTCGCTGCGCGCGGCGCGTGACGTGTACGGCGCGGTCGGCTTCGACTCGCTGTGGGCGGACGGCATCTGCGAGGTGGACCCCGGCCTCTTCTCGCAGACCCTCGAGTTCTCCGATATCAGCTACCAGAGCGCCCGCAGGGAGGCGAAGGAGTCCGTCTTCTCGGCGTGGTGCCAGCTCTTCGACTCCATCGGCGAGGACGTGGCGCTCCAGCTCTCGGTCGTGAACACGCCCATCCCCGCCGAGGAGATTGGGCACCGCTCGTTCTTCGCGGAGAGCGGCAGGACCGCCGCGCTCGCCGAGGAGTACAACCGCATCCTCAACGACAAGATGCGCGAGGGGGTCTCCAACCTCGTGCGCTCCCGCTACATCACGTTCTCCGTGGGGGCGAGGGACGTGGAGTCGGCCGTGCCCAGGCTCGCGCGCATCCGCGGTGATGTGACGCAGTCGCTCCAGAGGATACGCTGCGACGCCATGCCGCTCGACGGCCCGGCTCGCCTGCGCGCGATAGCGGAGCTGCTGCGCCCTGGCAACCCTCCCGCCGCTGGGTGGGAGGCCCTCGGGGCGACCTCAGGGCTGCGCGCGAAGGACCTCGCGTGCCCCAACTGCATCGAGGCGAAGCCCGAGGGCTCCGCGACGTGCCTCAGGATCGACGGCAAGTGGTGCCAGACGCTCGCGTTCCGCTCGTTCGGCTCTGAGCTCTCGGACCGGTGCGTGGCCGAGATCGTGGACCTGCCCATCCCGCTCGCGGTGAGCCTGCACGTGAGGGGCATGGACAAGTCGCGCGCGATTGCCTTCGTGAAGAAGCGGCTGGCGTGGATGGACAAGGAGATCATCGACGAGCAGATGACCGCCGTGAAGCGCGGCTACGACTTCGACATCCTGCCCTCGGAGCTCAAGTACTCGAAGGCCGAGGCAGAGGACCTCCTCGACCACCTCCAGAACAAGAACCAGCGGCTCTTCCGATACACGGGGCTCGTGTACACCTACGCGGACACCCGCGACGCGCTGCGCAACCAGGTCGAGCAGATAATGCGCACGGCGCGGTCGAACTCGATCGACGTCGGGACGCTCGACTACCGGCAGAGGGAGGGGCTCAACTCGGTGCTCCCTCTCGGCGCCAACCGCGTGGAGGTCGGCAGGATGATGACCACCGCGGAGGTGGCGATCCAGATGCCCTTCGCCACGCAGGAGCTCAACCAGGAGGGCGGCGGCTACTACGGACAGAACAAGGAGAGCTCGAACCTGGTGATCTGCAACAGGCGCAGCCTCGCGAGCCCCATGGGGTTCGTCGCCGGCAAGCCCGGCAGCGGCAAGCCCTTCTCGACGAAGCGCGAGATCCTCAACACGATCCTCGCGTATCCCACCGACCAGGTGATCATCTTCGACCCCGCCGGGGAGTACTCCGCTGTGACGGAGCCGTGCGGCGGGACCACCATAAGGCTCGGGCCGGACTCCGACTCGCACCTCAACCCCTTCGACCTCACCGACGTGGCGGACCTCAGCCCGAGCGCCCAGCGGGCGTTCAAGATCGACGCCTTCCTCGCGCTCTCGGCCGCGACCATGTCCGAGGGGAGCCAGGGGCTCCCCGAGGCGGACAAGTCCATCATCGCTCGCTGCGTCGAGGCGTGCTACGAGGGCCGCTCCGGGGACGGCGGGACCCCCACGCTCGGAGACCTCTACGAGAAGCTGCTCGCGCAGGAGGAGCGCGAGGCGCGGGACATCGCTCTTCGCTACGAGCGCTACGCCGTGGGAGCGCAGTCGTTCTTCAGCCACGAGTCTGACGTCGACCTCTCGAACCGGATCGTCGACATCGACCTCAGGGACCTCACCTCTAACCTCAGGACCTTCGGCATGCTCACGGCGCTCGAGTCCGTGCGGAACCGCATGTACTCGAACTACGAGCGGGGCGTCACCACGTGGCTCTACATCGACGAGGTCCAGTCGCTCTTCGAGCACCCTGCCATCGTCTCGTACTTCTCGCGGTTCTGGGCCGAGGGGCGCAAGTTCGGCCTCGTCGCCACGGGCATCACGCAGAACTCGGTCTACATGCTGGAGCACGAGGAGGCCAGGAACATGGTCCTCAACTCGGACTTCATCCTCCTCCACAAGCAGTCGCCTGTGGACCGCAGGGCGTGGGTCGACCTCCTTGGGCTCTCCGAGCAGGAGTCGCGCTACATCGACGAGTCGATCAAGCCGGGCGAGGGGCTCCTCGTCGCCGGCGGCGCGCGCGTCCCCATCAAGGACGACTTCCCCAGGGGCGCGCTCTACGACCTCTTCAACACGAAGCCGAGCGAGCAGGCGCCGAAGCGGCGCCGCAGGAAGGCGACGACTCGGAAGGCGGAGAGGTGAGCGCCCGACAGGGAAAGGC
Source organism: Olsenella sp. AGMB03486 (assembly GCF_040884255.1). Lineage (NCBI taxonomy): Bacteria > Bacillati > Actinomycetota > Coriobacteriia > Coriobacteriales > Atopobiaceae > Olsenella > Olsenella sp. AGMB03486. The sequence continues at coordinate 11,830 of NZ_JBEVTM010000003.1, read as the reverse complement.
GGGCGGCGGCGCCGTAGCGCGCGAGGTGGCGGACGCCTCCTCGGTCGCGTTCGAGGGGCGCACGGACGCCGTGAGCGCCGGCATCGCGCACGACGAGGGCGACGCCGCCCTGTCGGAGCTCAAGGGCCGCCGGGCGGCAGCGATGGGACGGGCAGCCAGGCTGCGCCGCGCGTCCGGCACGGCGTCGCGCGACGCGTTCGGCGAGTCCGACGAGGAGCTTGGGACGGACGCGCTCTCGCGTCCTGCCTCCATGGCATCACGACCGATGCTCGCGAGGGCCCGGCGCACGTCGCTCGCGACGGGCAGGTGGGGCGTTCGGGCAGCCGAGGGCGGCGAGGGGTGCCAGGGACGGCCTCCGGCGCCCTCGGACCCGGTGGAGGGTGCCGACCCGCAGATGGCAGCGACGACGGTGCAGTGCGCCCGCGAAACCAAAGAGGGCGAGGCAGCGCCTCGGACGGTCGCCTCGGCGTCAGAGGCACCCCGACGCCACGGCGCGCGGTCCAGGCTCTCCGCGCTCGACGGGAGGGCCGCGTCCCGACCCGGATCTCCAAGGGCGCGCCGTGCGGCGCGACGCGGAGGACGTGCGAGAGGCGATGCGCCCACGCGCATGGCCGCACAGGGCACGGCAGCAGGCACGACACCGGCCCCCGCCGACAGGGCGGCTGCGTACGCGGCGGGCGCGCCCGCCGCCGTCCCCGTAGCCGGCATCCTCGCCGGAGCGGTCGTCGCGGTGCTTGTGGCGGCGACGCTCTCGCAGGCGATAGGTTCGCTCTTCGGGTTCTGGGACAACGAGGCCTCGAGGCGGGCCTCGGTGGAAGGGCTCCCTCCCTACGTCACCTACTCGATGGTCCTCACGGCCCTCGAGTGTCAGGAGGAGTACGGGCACCCGGCGGGCTGCACGCTCGCCCAGATCATCGTCGAGTCGGGCGCAGGCGACCACCTCTCGGGGCTCGCGACGAGGGACAACAACCTATTCGGCATCAAGTGGGCTTCGAGCTTCGCCTCCTGCCCCGAGGTCGCGGGCAAGGAGTCATGGCAGACGCGGGAGGAGTACGGCGGTACCCCGGTAACCGTCATGGACGCCTTCACGAGGTTCAGGTCCTGCGAGGACTGCATACGCTTCCGCTCTCGCGTGCTGCTGCAGTCGGAGAGGTACGCGGGCAACGAGAAGATCCGCCGGGCGATCGAGGGACGCGACTCGGACCTCATGGCGGAGGGCCTCAAGGACGCCGGCTACGCGACGTCCTCCTCCTACGTGGACTCGCTCAAGGCGGCCATGGACGCCTACGGCCTCCGGCGGTTCGACTCGATGAGCGCCGACGAGCTCAGGGAGGCCGGGCCCGCGGGCGCGGCCTCGGGCAAGGGGGCGACCATCGTCGCCGCGGCGCAGTCGCAGCTCGGCACGCCCTACGTCTGGGGAGGGTCGACGCCCTACAAGGCGCTCGACTGCTCCGGGCTCACGCAGTGGTGCTACGCGCAGGCGGGGATCCGGATACCACACCAGAGCGAGGCGCAGATGAGGGCGGGGACGAGGGTCCCGCTCTCGCAGGCGGAGCCGGGCGACATCCTCTGGAAGCCGGGCCACGTCGCCATCTACGTCGGGGGCGACTCCTACATACACGCGCCGCAGCCTGGGGACCACGTGCGCGTGGGAACCGGCATCGGACGCTTCACGTGCGCGGTCAGGTTCTAGCAGAGAGGGAAAGAAGGATGGAGAAGAGGCACAGGGCAGTAGCAGCGGTGGCGGCGGGCGCCGTCGCGGTCGCGCTGGGGGCCGGGGCCGCGCGGTCCTGCGCGGGAACCAGCGAGCCGACGGCCGGCTCGGACCCGCGGGATGCCGGGGGGTCCACGGCATGGGTCGAGGTGGTCCCCGGGACGGGATCCTCCGGGGACGCCGAGGAGGGAGGAGCGGGCGCTGCCGCCGAGGAGGCGACGTCCTGCGCCGCCGAGCTCGAGTCGCGCGAGTGGATGGGCGCCGAGGACGCGTCGCTCAGGATGACCGCGTCGGGCGGCAGGCTCGTCGAGACGGACGGCACCGACACGTACACGTCCTCCTACGTTGTCACATCCGACGGCGATGGCAGCTGCGGGCTCGCGGTCACCCGCGCCGACGGGACCGTTGTGCAGGCCACCGTCACCATCGAGGGCGAGGGGGACGACGAGAGGCTCACCTGCGAGCAGCTCCAGACCGCCTTCGACTGGGTGCCTGCCCCCAGGGACGGCGAGGTGAGGGTGACGGACGTGGACGACGCCTACCTCTCGCTCGTGGGCGGCAGCGAGGACGCGCTCGACCTCGCCGTCTCCCTCTGGGCGTCCGAGCACGTCCCCGGCGCCTCGGAGGCCGCGTTCGACGGAGAGGTGTACCTCGACACGAGGACGGGCTCGGTCACGGCCACCTTCACCTGCGACGACCCGGGGAGGACGATCCTCTCGGTCACGTGGGCCGACGGCGCCTTCTCGGTGACGGGCTAGCCATGGACGGGACCACGACAAGGCGCGCGTTCCGCCTCGCCATGGCGGCGGCGCTCGCCGTCGGCATCGCCCTCCTCGTGCCGCGTCCCGCGTGGGCGTCCATCGGCGACGACATCAACTCGTGGATGTGCGGGGTCCTCCGGGACACCTGCAACTGGATCTTCGACGCCCAGGCCAAGGTGCTGGCCTCTATAGGCGTCGACGGCGTCCTCTCGAAGCCCTTCGACAGGATGCTGGGGACGGCGGGCGAGGTGACCCTCTTCGACATCGCCCGCGGCGTGTGGAAGACGGCGGTCCTGCCCATCGGCTGCGGGGTCCTGAGCATGGTCTTCACGGTCCAGCTCATCCACCTCTCCCAGCGCATGGACGGCAACGCCTCGATGCCGGCCGTGCGGGAGGTCGTCTTCCTGCTCGTGTTCTTCGCCGTCTGCCTCTTCCTGGTGCAGAACTCCTTCGAGCTCATGCGCGCGGTCTACGAGGTGGCGCGGCTAGCGATAACGAGGACGACCTCGGCATTCGGGTCCGGCGGCGCGATGGACCTCGCAAAGGTCTCGATCGTCACCACCGAGGACAGCGTCCCCGCCCTGGTCGCGATGATCGTCGTCGCGCTCGTGAGCTGGGTCGTGGTCATCGTCGCCTACGTGGTGGCGCTCGTCGTCTCGTGGGCCCGCGCCATCCAGCTCTACCTCATGGCTGCCCTCAGCCCGATCCCTCTTTCTCTGCTGGGGCTCGAGGACACGCGCCAGGCGGGCGTCGCGTACCTCAGGAGCTTCGCCTCCGTGTGCCTCGCCGGCCTCATCATCACCGTCACCCTCATCGCCTTCCCGGTCGTGCTGGGAGGGCTCAACGCGGCGAGCGCCGGCGCGGGCGCCGCCGTCGACACCGTGGTCGGGGGCCTCAGCTACGCGCTCCAGTACCTCGCGATGTGCGTGCTGCTGATCCTCTCGCTCACGAAGAGCGGCTCCTGGGCCAGGGACGTCCTGGGCGGGTAGCCGAGCAGAGCCAATCGGCCGGGGCAGGCCCCGGAGGCAGGAGAACAGGAGGAAGGACATGGAAGGTCCGGAAGGCAAGCGAAGGGGGCGCGTCTGGCTCTCGTTCCACGAGAGGTTCGTGCGGAGGGCGGAGTACGCAGACCGCGAGACGGGCGAGGAGAGGGTCCTCAACACCGTGACCCTCCCCAGCGGGACCGTGGTCGACGGCACCGACTACGGCGGCTGGCAGTTCCACCCGAGGTACGTCGAGCCGAACCACTCCAAGTACCACGACGGGCACTGGAGGGACGTGCCGCTGCCCGCCGGAAGGGTCGTGAGGCTCAGCCGGGACGTCCTCGACGCGGACGGCAGCCCGATGCCGGACGGAGAGGGCGGCAGCCAGAGGGAATTCGCGGAGGTCGACCCCGCGAGGCTCAGGCTGGCGCTCGTCGAGTCGCGGCGCAGGTGGTACGAGCAGAACGGGCGCGACCGAACGGAGGCCCGGGACGACGGCACGGATGGGCTCTCTGAGCGGGCGCAGGGCGCGCGGGCCGCCTCCGAGGCGATCGGGAGACCAGGCGCCACCAACCCACAGGAAAGATAGGAGAAGAGATGAAAACCATGAAGGTGAGGGCCCGGTCGGCCCGTCGCGCCCTGAAGGCGTGGAGACGCGACGGAGGGGCGAGGCGCATGCAGGCCCTGGCGCTCTCGGTCGCGCTCGTGCTGGGCCAGCTGCTGGGGGCGCTCGCGCCCACGGTCGCGCACGCGGCGACGGGCGACACGGCCTACTTCTACAACGACACGTCGGGCGACGTGGGACCGTTCAGTGCGAAGACGTTCGGAGCCTACCAGCGAACCGATGACGCGTCGGCATCCGGCGTGGCCTACTGCATGGACGGGGAGCTCGAGGGCCCCGGGCTTGGGAAGGTCACATACACGTGCGAGGGCGATGCCGACACCGTCCTCGGCTACATCGTCGCCAACGGATACCCGAACCAGACCACCATCGGGGGCAGGGCGCTCTCGGCCGGCGAGGCGCGCGCCGTCACCCAGATGGCCATCTGGTACCACCGGGGCTACGACCTAGGCAAGCAGGGGCTTTCCGCCGAGAAGCTCGACCTGTACGAGCTCGGCGTCGCCCTCTGCCGCGAGGCGGAGGCCTACGAGGCGTCGGGCGGGGCGAGCCTGCGGTGCGGCACGGTATGGTTCGCGACCACGGACAGGCAGCGGATGCTGCTCACGTCGGTCCCCACCGGCGGCGTGGAGCTTGTGAAGTCCTCGTCGAACCACGAGGTGACCGACGGCAACGGCAGCTACTCGCTCGCCGGAGCCGTGTACACCGTCTATTCGGACGAGGCGTGCACGCAGGCAGTCGCGACGATCACCACGGACGCCGACGGCCGAGGCTCGGTCGAGGGCCTGCGCGCCGGGAGCTACTGGGCGAGGGAGACCACCCCGGCGAGCGGGTACGCGCTCTCGCAGGACGTGATCGCGCTCTCCGTGGAGGCGGGCAGGACGACGAAGGCCACGGCGACGGACGCGCCGCAGACGAACCCCCTCGGTCTCGTGCTCGCCAAGGCCGACGCCGAGACGGGCGAGGCCTCCCCTCTCGGCGCCGCCAGCCTCGCGGGCGCGGAGTTCGAGGTCCGCTTCTACGCGGGTCAGTACGACGAGGGAGACCTCCCCGAGGACGGAACGCGCACCTGGACCGTGACCACGGGCGAGGACGGCACCGCGGACCTCTCGTCCGCCACGGGCGACGAGCTCTACCGCGACGCGTCCGGGAACGCCGTCGTCCCCCTGGGCACCGTCGCCATACGGGAGACCAGGGCACCAGAGGGCTACAAGGCCTCGGTCGGGACCTTCGTGACGCACGTGACCGCCGAGGGCACCTCCGAGCGCGTCTCGACCTACGCCGCGCCGACCGTATCCGAGCAGGTACGCCGGGGCGACCTCGAGCTCGTGAAGGCGGAGTCCGGGAGCATGCGGCGCCTCTCGGGGGTCCCGTTCCGGATCACCTCTGCCACCACGGGCGAGTCTCACGTGATCGTCACCGACGAGAACGGCCAGGCTGGCACCGCGGCCTCCTGGAACGCCCATACTAGCCGCACCAACGCCAACGACTCGGCGGCGGAGGGCTCCTGGGACGCCTCGGCGGGCGTATGGTTCAGCGGCGCCACGGGCAAGGACACGGCCCCCGACGACTCGAAGGGGGCGCTGCCCTACGACACCTACACGGTGGAGGAGCTCCGCTGCTCCGCCAACGAGGGCCTCAGGCTCGTCAGCATGACCGTCACGGTATCGCGCGACGCCACGACCGTAGACCTGGGCACCATGGACGATGACGAGGGCCCGCGCATCGCCACCACGCTCACCGGCGAGGGCGGAGAGCACCTCGCCGAGGCGGCCGGGAAGGTCACCCTCACCGACGAGGTCGCCTACGAGAACCTCGTCCCGGGCCAGGAGTACGAGCTGACAGGCACCCTCGTGGACCGCGGGACCGGCGAGGCGGTAACGGATGGGGACGGGAGTCCCGTCACCGCGAAGACGAAGCTCGTCCCCAAGCTCTCGAGCGGGAAGGCGAAGGTCACGTTCGAGCTCGACGCCTCGGGGCTCGCGGGCCGCTCCGTCGTGGCCTTCGAGGAGCTGTCCCAGGGCGGGACCACGGTGGCCGCGCACGCCGACGTCGACGACGGGGGCCAGACCGTGCTCTTCCCCCGCATCGGAACCACGGCGACGGACGCGGAGGACGGATCCCACGAGGCCGCCGCGGACGGCGACGTCACCATCACCGACGAGGTCGCCTACGAGAACCTCGTCCCAGGCAGGGAGTACGAGCTGACCGGCACGCTCATGGACCGAGAGACCGGCGAGGCCGTGACAGGGGCGGACGGCAGGGCCGTGACCTCAACCACCAGGCTCACGCCGGAGTCCGGGTCCGGCACTGCCGAGGTCACCTTCAGCTTCGACGGGTCCGCCCTGGCGGGGCGCACGGTGGTCGCGTTCGAGACGCTCTCGCTCGGGGGAAGGGAGTACGCGGCGCACGCGGACCTCTCGGACCAGGGCCAGACGGTCACGTTCCCGGGCATCCGCACGACCGCCTGCGACGCCTCCGACGGCGACAAGGTCATCGACGCGGCACCGGGGCAGAAGGTCACGGACACCGTGGCGTACTCGAACCTCGTTCCCGGCGCCACCTACAGGCTGACGGGCAGGCTCGTGGACCGCGACTCCGGCAAGGAGCTCGCGACCGCGGAGGCGGAGATCGCGCCCGAGTCGGCCACCGGCACCGCAGAGGTTGCGTTCGACGTGGACGGCACCGGCCTCGAGGGAGGGAGCCTCGTCTGCACGGAGGAGCTCTCGCGCGACGGCAAGGTGGTCGCCGTGCACGCGGACCTCTCCGACGAGGGGCAGACCGTGAGCCTCCCCGGCATCCACACGACGGCGACCGACGCCGACGACGGCGACCACGAGGCCACGGCCTCGGAGCGGGTGAGGATCACCGACAGGGTCGAGTGGTTCGGGCTCGTCGCGGGCCGCGAGTACACGGTGAACGGCACCCTGGTCGACGGCGAGACCGGCGAACCCGTCAGGGACGCCGACGGCACGCCCGTCACGGCGAGCGCCACCTTCACGGCCGACGCGACGTCGGGCAGCACGGACGTCACGTTCGAGTTCGACGGGAGCTCGCTCGCGGGTCGCGACGTGGTCGCCTTCGAGACGATCACGCACGAGGGGAAAACCGTGGCCACGCACGCCGACCTCGAGGACGAGGGGCAGACGGTGTCCATCACCGAGGCCCCGCCCGAGACCCCGAATGAGGAGGAGAGCAAGGGCGGCGAGGGTCTGCCGAAGACCGGTGATGCTGGCATCCCGGTTGCCCCCATCGCGGGGCTCTGCGCCGCCGCCGGGCTCTCCCTCGCGGGCGCGAGGGCGCTGAGACGCCACGAAGCCCACGACGAGTCCGAGATGCGCATCGAGCGCGGACCAGAGAGCGGACCCGACCCGCTGGGAGGAGGCGAGGACGATGAGTAGCCAGTTGGGAGGCCTCGCCTGGTTCGTCCTCGGCGTGCTCAACGGGGCGACGGCAGTCGCTGCCCTCGCGCTATGCAGGGCGGCCGGGCTCGCCGACGGGTGTGGAGAGGAATAGGCATGGCACAGTGGGCGGTCCCGAAGGGGCCGCCCCGTCTTCCACAGGGAGGAAGAGATGCGCGGGGAGAAGGGCAAGGACACGCTCGCCGAGGGGCGGGCGAGGCTCGTCGAGTCGCTGGCTAGGGCGATGGAGGAGGAAGGCCTCTCGTGGTACGCGGGATGGGAGAGGTGCTGGTCAGCGAGGAACGCCGCGACCGGCGCGCGATACAGGGGCATCAACAGGCTCTCCCTCGCCGCCGCGTCCGCACGCTGCGGATTCGATGATCCCAGGTGGATCACGTACAACCAGGCGCGCGAGGCGGGCTGGCACGTGCGGCGCGGCGAGCGGGCGCAGGCAACGGTGGAGTTCTGGAGCTGGTACGTGCGCATCGTGCGCGCGGGGAGGCAGTCGGTCGTGACGGTCCAAAGGGCACTCGAGCTCGTCTCGACGGGGAAGATCACCGAGGGGGACGTCTGCGGAGAGAAGTTCCTGAGGGGAAGAGGAGCCTGGGTCTTCAACGCGAGCCAGGTTGAGGGCGTCCCGCCACTCCCTGTGCCGCATGCGTCGGACCCGAGGTCGCAGCCCTGGAGGGTCGCCGACGACCTCGTCGCGTCGTCGAGGTGCCCCGTGAGGGAGACGAGGAGCGACGACGCCTTCTACGCCCCCGCGGAGGACGCAATCACCATGCCGCTGCGCGGGCAGTTCGAGTCGGCCGAGGGCTTCTGCAGGACGCTCATGCATGAAATGTGCCACTCGACCGCGGGAGAGCTCGGCAGGCCGCTCCCGACCGACCACGAGTCCTACGCGTTCGAGGAGCTGGTCGCGGAGCTTGGCAGCGCCTTCTCCGCCGCGGACGCCGGGCTCGACATGTCGGCTGTGGCGAGGGGAGGGTCGGTGCAGACCTGGACGCAGAACCACGCGGCGTATCTCAGGTCGTGGCTGGACGAGATCAGGGACGACCCATCCGCGCTCGCCCGCGCCGCCTCGGAGGCTTCGCGGGCCTCCGACCTCGTCATCGGCAGGTACGAGAGGACGAGGGACGAGCGGCTGCGGCCGCGCGCGAGGGACGAGACGCCGCTCGCAGAGAGGGCGGGATCCGCAAGGGAGGCTTCGGAAAGGCTCGCTGCGTGGGACATGACACCAGAGGACATGAGGGCAAAGTAGTAAACCAGCAGGTAGACGAGCTGCTGTAAGGCCATCTGAGGCCATCTGGGAGCGCCCCGGACCAACCGTCTGGGGCGAGGCCAGGCAAATAGGGGCATGCCCTCAGAACACGGCGCGCAGCGCCAGCCTCAGCGCCCAGATGAGGACGCGCAGGAATCCCCTCAGAACGGCGAGCGTGATCCTGCCCAGGGCCGAGAAGAACCGCCTCATGACGCACCTCCGAATCCGGGATCCGACGTTTGCGAGACCGTAGCACGCACGCGCGACAAGAATTCGAGGCTCCCGGCAGGCACGCCCATCCAAGCGCAGACCCTTTCCGTGGCATCTCGCGGGTCGTCGCCCGCCACCTCCGGGATCGAGAGGCCCGTACGGTACGCCCAGGCGGAAAGCGCCGGGAGGTCGGACGGGCCGTCATCGAGCATGGCGCGGACGTCATCGAGGCGCGACACGTCAACGAGCCCGCCTCCCGCCCTCAGCCACCTCGCTGCGCCGTCGACGTCCACCCTGGACACAGAGCCGAGCTCCTTTGGCGTCGCGAGCTGCGCCCGCCATCCGCGGCGCCTCCTGAGCGCCTCACCCTCCGCGACGCCCTGGGAGTCGTAGTAGTCGAGCTCGAGCCAGATGCCGTCGTCCCCCAGCGAGAGCACGAGGTCGGAGAGGACGCTCCTCCCGGGAAGCGGGTCCGGCCGTGTGAGTCTGTCGGAGTCGAACTCCTCCAGGCGCCCGTCCACGAATGACACCGTTACCCTCATCGCGGCCTCCCGTCCATGCGGCGGTCTTGCCCGAGCTCCGGCTGCTGCCGGCCGGTGCGCCCCTCGTCGTTCTGGGTGCTCTGGCGCACGCCACTGCGAGCGTCCTTCCTCTGCGCGTGCCCGGTGCGCCTCGCAGCCTCCCTGCGTTTCGGCAGCATGCCGTACTCCCTTGCCAGCGCGGCGGCGGCATCGATTCGCTCCCTCACGCCGGGCTCGTCGCAGCGCTCGGCCGCCGCGACGAGCTCCTCTACGGAGCGTGCGCGCGTCTCCTCGATCACTGCGACGGCGGAGGAGAGTCCCCTGAGCTCGGAGAAGTCCCTGAGCTCGATGGCGCGGCGCGCCGCTTCCTCAACGCTCACGACGGACCCGTCCGGCAGGAGCGCCTCTCCGCGTCGCGCGGCGAGCCTCGTGAGCACGTCTGTGCGGCGGTAGTCGGTGCCGAGCCGCGTTCCGCTCACCCTCCTAGAGGGCTGGTCTGCGAGGGAGAAGGTCCAGTCGCTGCCGTCGCCGCGGACGCTCGCCTCGACGCCCAGGCGCGAGAGTCTGCCGAGCAGCTCCCGCTCCGTCCTGGAGGAGGCGATGGCGACGTCGACCCTCGACCGGATGTCTGCGACCCAGGAGTAAGCTCCCCTGGAGGAGAGCTCCGCCTCCGCGCGTCCCACGTGGACCCTCTGGTAGTTCTCCCGCGAGGCGCGCTTGCGCGTGTCAGGGTGCCCTGCGTCGATCCTGCCCTCGAAGTGCGAGAGTCCCATGTTCAGCGCGATCGCCTGGAGGCGCCCGTTCAGGAGGCCGGGGTCGGGGTCGCGGAGCCTGTTCCCCGTGGCGAGGTTCGTGTTGTTCACGATCACATGCGCGTGGGGGATGCGCCCCTCGTTGTCGTCGTGGTAGACGATGGCCACCTGGAAGTCCGGGAAGCTCTCCTCGGCCCAGCGCACGGCGAGCCCTCTGAGGTCCGCGAGCGAGACGCCGTCGCGCGGGTCGGGCGAGAGGACGTAGTGCTTGTAGGTCCTGGCCGGCCTGCCGCGCCAGGGGGCGTCGTTGCCGTTTGCGCGCCTGGTCTCGTCCATGGCCACGTCCCATTCGAAGTCGTCCACGCCGCGCCCCGACTGTCGCACGGCCTCGTCGATCCGCGAGAAGTGCAGCAGGTCTCTGGCGAGCGCCCTCCCGTCCCGCTCGAGGTACCTCCTCGCGGCTGCGAGACCCGTGTGCCCCGATATGGCCTTGATCGCCGGCATGCGCGTCAGCTCCAGAGGAAGACGGCGGGCCTGTCGGAGAGCCTCGCCATGTCCTCGCGGAGGCACCCGATGGAGTCCGCCACGTAGGTCATCTCCGCGTCCACGACCCTGAGCGTCTCGAGCGCGTCCTCGGCAGCCACCTCGTCCGGCGACTCGCGGGCGACCTTGGCGATGGTGTTCAGCGCGGCCACGGACTGGTTGTAGAGCGTCCCTATGGAGCGCAGGTTTCTCACGATGCCGTGCGAGGTCTCGTAGTCGAAGGCGACGGTGCCGACGCCCATGCGCGCCCCGCCGTCCGCGAGGCAGTGGATGAGGAGCCTCACCACCTGGCTCCTCGAGCAGGAGAGCTCGGCGGAGGCCCTGCGCAGGGCCTCGAGCTCCTCGTCGGACACGCGGACGTTCAGGCGGTTCGGCATGGCGTCTCGGCTCAAGTCGGTCACCCCCAGGGGCGCGGGGCATCCCCCGCAGAGCGAAAGGACGGTCGGACGGTTCTGCCCGCGGGGGCGTCCCCCGGGGCACAGACGCCAGTCTGCGCCAACGGGGCTGCCTCCGCGGCCAGCCTGTCCGCGCCGTCCGCCGCGTCCATCCTGGCCACCGTGGGTGTACAGGATGGGCTACTTGCTGTCCCCGGAGAAGCTTGTTTACGGATAGGGGCAAACTGCTAGAATGTAGTTACATTTATTGCATTTTGCACGCTAATTGCGAGGGGTGAGCCATGAAGTACTCCGAGCTCGTCGATTCCGGCGCCACGTCCACTCAGGTGATGGACTATCTCTCCGAGGGCGAACCTACGCCGATAACGCTAAGGGTCCCGAGGAACCTCAAGGACGCAGCGGCGGAGACCGCTCGCCTCAGGGGCGTCAGCTTCTCGGCATTCATCCGCTCGTGCATCATCAACGAACTCTCCGAGGGGGACTAGAGGGTGGCAGGACAGGTCAAGTCAAGGGAGCGCGTCCAGGAGCACGGCGAGGTGTTCACGAACGAGCGCGAGGTCAACGCCATGCTCGACATGGTGAAGCAGGAGACCGAGCGCATTGACTCGCGGTTCCTCGAGCCCGCCTGTGGCGACGGCAACTTCCTCTCCGAGGTGCTCAGAAGAAAACT
>NZ_JBEVTM010000029.1:0-21800 GCF_040884255.1 Olsenella sp. AGMB03486 | reverse complement strand
TTTCATTTCTTCGCTCATGGCAGCCTCCTCTTCGAGGGGAAGGAGATGGTCCAGATCCATCTCTTCACCTACATCATTTCCCAGCCGATATCCCCTCATCGGCTCCGAGGCGAGTCATTACGATTCCGTGCCGATGGTTTACGGCAGCTTTACGAAAGCTGAGCGGCAAGGCTGCCGGTTCGATGCGGCGGTACCTTCCGGACTTTTCTGTACCGTTTGCAATAGAAGAGATGCATAGCACGATATGTGCAATAAGCAATAGCGATTGCAGCAAAGCAGCCCCACACTGTTCATGCGGCGTGATGGAGGCACTCCGTGCACACGGAACAAGACAGCGCGCTCGGAGCAGCCAGTCCTAGCAAGCTTCGAAAATCAGCAATCAGAAGCATCAGGCAGGAAGAAGGAAAGCAATGTACAGCAAGACCCTCACTCTCTCGAATGGTGTCGTCGTGCCGCAGCTTGCGCTCGGCACCTGGTTCATCGACGACGACAAAGCGGCAGAGGCAGTGCACGAGGCGGTGAAGATCGGCTACCGCCACGTCGATACTGCCCAGGCCTATGCAAACGAGCGTGGCGTCGGCGAAGGCGTGCGTACGGCAGGCATTCCGCGCGAGGAGCTCTTCGTGACGACGAAGGTCGCAGCTGAGCACAAGGACTACGAGTCCGCTGCAAGAAGCATCGACGAGTCGCTCGCAGCCATGGGCCTTGACTACCTCGACATGATGATCATCCACTCGCCGCAGCCGTGGGTCGAGGTCAACCAGTCCGATGACCGCTACTTCGAGGGCAACCTCGAGGCCTGGCGTGCGCTCACGGATGCCTACAAGGCAGGCAAGATCCGCGCCATCGGCGTCTCGAACTTCCAGAAGGAGGATATCGACAACATCTGGGACAACGCCGAGGTGAAGCCGATGGTGAACCAGGTGCTCTGCCATATCTCCAATACGCCGCTCGACCTCATCGACTACTGCCAATCAAAGGGCATAGTTATGGAGGCCTACAGCCCGGTCGCCCACGGCGAGGCCCTCAAGAACCCGAAGATCGCAGAGATGGCAGCAAGGTACGGCGTCACCATCCCGCAGCTCTGCATCCGCTACGACCTGCAGCTCGGCATGATCACGCTTCCGAAGACTGCCAATCCCGAGCACATGAAGTCCAATGCTGATGTCGACTTCGAGATCTCTTCTGAGGACATGGAGGCCTTGAAGCACGTCGAGAAGATTAAGGATTACGGCGATGCGGGCATATTCCCGGTGTATGGCGGAAAGCTCTAAGGCTATTCCGGAAAGCCTGGCACAGAGGAAGTCTAATCTGACGGGGGATGCAGGCTGCGTGTCCTGCATCCCCTTTCTTATGGACAGCTGCATATTCGGCTTTTTGGAGTTTTAATTGTCTAACTTCCTTTTAGTAAGCAGAGTCTAACATAGATGCATTGCCGAAAGAGGGGAGTCATTCATGATGGACAAGTGGCTTCTGGCGCTTGTGCCAGAAGCGATGCGCCACGTCATTCTTGCTGTGGTGTGGAAATGGGCAGGGCTTCTGTCCAATATCTGCCTCGTCTGGGGCGTGGCCTCAGTGCTTGCAGCTGCGCTTGAAGGTACCGCAGTGCCTTATGGCATGGCAGCCATCCTTATCGCAGTTGCCTGCGTGGGCAAGGCCATTTCGGTCTGGGCGCAGGAGCGCGAGAGCCTTGCGGCATCCCAGGATGTGAAGCGGAAGCTCCGCCGCGCCATCCTCGAGAAGCTGCTCCGGCTCGGTCCTGCCTATGATCGGCAGGTATCGACGGCTGAAGTCGTGCAGCTCTCAGTCGAGGGATGCGAGCAGCTCGAGACCTACTTCGGGCAGTATCTGCCGCAGATCTTCTATTCGGTCCTGGCACCTGTCACGCTCTTTGTCGTGATTGCCCCGATGGATCTTGCTGCCGCTATCGTGCTGCTCGTCTTCGTGTCGCTCATCCCGCTCACAATCGTGGCTGTGCAGAAGATCGCAAAGCGCATCCTTTCTGCCTATTGGGACCAGTACACCGAGCTCGGCGATTCCTTCCTCGAGAATCTCGAAGGACTCACGACGCTCAAGATCTATGGGGCTGACGGGGCGCGCCACGAGGCGATGAACAAGGAGGCAGAGCACTTCCGCATCGTCACGATGAAGGTGCTCTCGATGCAGCTCAACTCCATCATCGTTATGGACATTGTCGCCTTGGGCGGCGCTGCGGCAGGTATCTGGGTCGCGCTTTCCGCTCTTGCCGCAGGCACGATCACCATCTTCCAGACGCTTGCAATCGTGCTGCTCTCGGCAGACTTCTTCCTGCCGATGCGCCAGCTCGGCTCCTTCTTCCATGTGGCAATGAATGGCATTACTGCCTCGGGCAAGATCTTCCGTCTCCTCGAGCTTCCCGAGCCTGAGAAGAAGGAAGGCATCCCTGCCAAGGACAGTGTGCCGGTGCTCGAGGATGTGAGCTTCTCCTATGACGGGGAACGCGAAGTGCTCCACGATATCAGCCTCACGGTCGCGCCCACGGGCATTACCGCTATCGTCGGCCTTTCCGGCTCCGGCAAGTCGACGATCTCGTCACTTATGGGCGGGCGTCTCACGGGATACAGGGGCCACATCCGCTACGGGGCGCTCGAGCTTGCCGATGCAGATTCTGCGGCGCTTGCAGAGCATGTCACAACGGTCGGTGTCGGTGCCTATCTCTTTGCGGGTACCGTGTGCGAGAACCTGGCCATGGCCAAGCCGGAAGCAACGGATGAGGAGCTCTGGGCGGCGCTTCAGGCGGCAAGCCTCGATGGCTTCCTCAGGACGCAGGAGGGCCTCGAGACGAAGCTCACGCAGGATGGGCAGAACCTCTCGGGCGGCCAGCGCCAGCGCCTCGCGTTCGCCCGTGCCTATCTCCATGGCTCCGACCTCTACATCTTCGATGAGGCGACAAGCAATATCGATGCAGAGAGCGAAAGCGTGCTCCTCTCCTCGATCTATGGGCTTGCCGAGACGCATCCTGTCGTAATGATTGCCCACCGTCTTGCGAACGTCGTGGACGCCGAAAAGATTTATGTGATGGACCAGGGACGTGTCGTCGAGTCCGGCACGCATGAAGAGCTCCTTGCGAAGGATGGCACCTACGCCCGCATGTGGGCAAGCCAGCAGGAGCTCGAAGCTTTCGGAAGAGGTGATAGCCGTGACTAGGCACAGCAATTTCCGTCTCATGGGACGCATGCTCGGCTTCGTGAAGCCGATGGTCGGCGTCATGTGCATCTCGGTCTTCTGCGGCATCCTGGGATTCGTCTGTGCGACGGCGCTGCCGTTGCTTGCAGCAGAGGCCGTGCTCTCTGTTGCCGGCAAGGGTTCTCTTGCCTGGAGCGTCGGCGCATTCGGAGGCATGCTTGCTGTTCTGGCTGTGGCGAGAGGCATCCTCCACTACATCGAGCAGCGATGCAACCACTACATCGCCTTCAAGCTCCTGGCCCATATCAGGGACCTTGTCTTTGGAGCTTTGAGAAAGCTTGCCCCCGCCAAGCTCTCCGGCAGGAACAGGGGCGAGCTCATCTCGACGATCACGAGCGACATCGAGCTCCTCGAGGTCTTCTATGCCCATACGATTTCGCCGGTCTTGATTGCAGCAGGAATGACGATTGTGCTCATGGTGTTTCTTGCGAATCTCTCGCCGGTCTTTGCGCTTGTGGCGCTTTGCGGCTACATCCTTGTCGGCGTGGTCTCGCCGATTCTTGTCTCGAAGGCATCGGACGAAGGCGGCGCCCAGGCACGTGCCGTGCAGGCAAGCCTTTCAGGCTATGTCCTCGACAACCTGCGCGGCCTGGCCCAGGTCATCCAGTGCGGGGCAGGGGATGCGAGGCTCTCTGGCCTCGACGAGCGCAGCCGTGCTCTTGTGGATGTGCAGCGTGGCCTCAAGGCAAAAGGCGTTGCCGGCTCTGCGGCGGTTGGCGTGCTTGTCGTCCTCACGGCAGCGGCCCAGCTCTTCATCGGCGCTCCGCTCGTCGCAGCTGGTGCGGTCATGCCGGAAGCCTATGTGCTTGCGGTCGTGACGACGCTTTCCTCCTTCGGGCCCTATGTCGCGCTTGCAAACCTCGGCTCGACGCTCCAGCAGACGCTTGCCTCGGGCGAGCGCGTGCTTGCCATCCTCGATGAGAAGCCTCAGGTCGAAGAGGTTGAGGTCGGCAAGGAGCCCGCCTTCACCGGTGCCGCTGCAGAGAGCGTGAGCTTCTCCTATGCAGACGAGGAAGTGCTCCACGATGTATGCCTCGAGATTCCCAAAGGCAGGATTGTCGGCATCTCCGGCAGGAGCGGCTCGGGCAAGTCAACCTTCTGCCGTCTCCTCATGCGCTTCTGGGATGTGGATGAAGGCAGGATCTCGATCGGTCCGAACGATATCAGGCGGGTGAGGACCGCACATCTCCGGAGCCTCGAGGCCTCCGTCGAGCAGGATACCGTGCTCTTCCATGACAGCATCAGGGAGAACCTGCTGATTGCGAAGCCCGATGCAACAGAGGAGGAGCTGAAGAGCGCCTGTGCCCAGGCGTCCATCCTCGACTTCATCGACAGCCTGCCCAAGGGCTTCGACACTGAGGTAGGCGAGCTCGGCGATACGCTCTCCGGCGGCGAGCGCCAGCGCCTGGGACTTGCCCGTGCCTTCCTCCATGATGCGCCGTTCGTGCTTCTCGACGAGCCGACGTCGAACCTCGATGCCCTGAACGAAGGCGCCGTCTTGAAGGCCCTCGATGAGCAGCGCGGGAAGCGGACGGTCCTTCTGATCTCGCACCGTCCAAGCTCGCTTGCGATTGCAGATGAAGTGATCTCGCTCGACCAGGGCAGGGTCAGCTAGCAGGTTCCCAACCGATGAAAGCAAGGTGGCAGGATGCGCGTCCTCCATATTGTTCTCGGCCTTCTCTTCTTGGCGCTCGGCACAGTGGGCATTGTCTTGCCGCTCCTGCCGACGGTGCCCTTCTATCTTCTGGCAGCGTTCTTCCTGGGCAAGGGCTCACGCAAGCTTGATGCCTGGTTCAAGGGTACGGACTTCTATCAAGCGCATGTAAAGCCGCTGCAGGAAGGGAAGGGCATGACCGTCAGGGCGAAGGCAAAGGCCTTCGGCACAGTGACGCTCTTTCTGGGACTGGGCTTCATCTTCATGTCAGCAATCCTGTGGGGCAGGGCGATTCTCGTCGCAGTCTGGATCTTCCACATCTGGCTCTTCTGGGCAAAGATCCCGACGGCTGCAGATGAGGCAGATGCAGAGGAGGCTGAGGCAGAATGAGACGGAGCGATGAGGAGACAGAGCGCAAGCGTGCCCGCGAGTCCCGTGTCGTGCATGAGATGATTGCGCTCTACTGTCGTGGAATTCATCACACGGCCAAAGGCAGTCTCTGCCCCGAGTGCGAGGCGCTCGATGCCTATGCGCAGAAGCGCATCGCGCGCTGTCCATTCATGAGGACAAAGACGTTCTGTTCCGTGTGCTCGGTGCATTGCTATGCGCCCAAGCGGCAGGAAGAGATCCGTCAGGTCATGCGCTATGCAGACCCCCGCATCCTCTTCCGCCATCCTGTCATGTGTTTGCATCACGCTCTCCTGCATCGCAGATGGGACTGCCTTGGGGTTCATGGCAGGAGAGGACATCTATGTCCTCATGGGAGCGGCGCTCGACGAGGCAATAGCTGCCTCTGCTGCTGCAGAGGATGCAGAGCGTCGCTCGATTTCGGTCGTCTGCCGCAGGGCCATGGGGACGGTATCTGTGCATGTCGAGCTCTGGGGAAAGACGGACTTTTCGGATGAGGCCATCCCCCTCATTGCCCGTCGCTATCATGGAACGCTTTCCTGTGCGACAGGAGAGGGCAAGTCCCGGCTCGACCTCCTCTTCGAGGAGCCCGAAGAGAGCGGGAAGTAGGCTTCTTGCTACGAAAAAGGGAGGACCCTTCCGGATCCTCCCTGAAAGCCTGTATGTCTGTCTCTCCTACATCGGCATCGTCGGTGCGATGAAGGTACGGGCCAGATACTTCTGGTCAAGGTTGTAGAGGCCCTGCGGCGTGCCAGCAAAGAGCTTGTAGTCGTTGATCATGTCGCGGGCGTTCGTCTCCTCTTCGCCCTGCTCCTTCACGAACCAGTCGAGCATCTGCATGGTCCTGAAGTCATGGATCTCATAGGCAGCGGCGTAGCACTCGTTGATGCAGGAAGTGATGTACTCCTCGTGCTTGAGGCCAGCTTCCATCGGCTCGAGGTCGTTTGCATACTCGTTCGTCGGCTTGTCGATAGCCTCGAGGGTGACCTTTGCGTCGTTGTCGAGCAGGTAACGGCGCAGGATCTTCGCGTGAGCAACCTCCTCCTGGACCTGGATCATGTACCAATTCGCATAGCCCTTGAGGTTCCTGTCCTCGTAGTAGTCTGCGAAGGTCAGATAGAGATAGGCGGAGTAGAGCTCCTTGTTGATCTGCTTGTTCAGGATGTCTGCAACCTTTTCATTCAGCGCCATGATCGAACCCCTCTCGATTGCTTTTCCACATTGCATAGTGACTTGTACCCGCAATTCCTGAGAGTGTGCAGAGATGCGCCCGAATGGAGGAAGCTGCATCCAAATGACACCGCCATGCCAGATAGGAGCCTGCAGCATTCTGCGGACAGGTGCTGATACGATGTATCTGGCAAACGTCTGGAAGGGGAATATCGTGGGGCTCCGGCTGCTTGCGCTCGATATGGACGGCACGCTTCTGACATCCGAAAAGACCGTATCGGATGCGACCTGGGCGGCACTGGGCCGGCTTGCCGACAAAGGCGTGACCCTGGCACTCTGCACAGGAAGGAATGCGCTCGAGGCGCGCTGGTCTCTTGGAGGGGCGACAGGTCCCATCCGCTACGGCGTCCTTGCATCGGGTGCGCTCACGTATGACTTCGGGACGGGAGACATCCTCGATGCCCATACAATCGATGCTTCTGCTGCCATCCGGATCGTGCGTGCCGCCAAGGCAGAAGAGGCGATGGCGGTAGTGTTCTATCCGGATCTCTGCCTCTGCCGGAAAGAGGATGCAGACCATATGGACACGTTCCATATGGGCGTCTATCAGAGCATGTACCAGAGCATCTACCATTTCGAGGACGATCTTGCAGGCTATATCGAGGCCCATCCAAGAGATATCGTGAAGGTGCTCGTCTATCACCGGGATACGGCTGCACGTGCCCAGACAAGGAAGCGGATCGAAGGCCTCGAGGTGTGCCTCGCAGATGCAGAGACGACCTCGCTTGAGTGCTCGCCGGAAGGCATCAGCAAAGCAGAGGGGCTCGAGGTGCTCTCGCGCGAGCTTGGCATCCCGCTTTCGGAGATGGCAGTTGCAGGGGATGGAGCAAACGACCTGGAAGCGCTCCGCGTGGCAGGATGCGCTATCGCGATGGACAATGCCATTCCCGAAGTGAAGGAGATTTCCGATCTCGTCGTGGCAGACAACGACCACGACGGGATAGCGGAAGCGGCAGAGAGGCTCTTCGACGTCTAGGCTGCCGCATGTCTCCTTGCCATGGATATCGCTCGTGCCTGCACAAGAAGAGAGCCGGTGCGGGTGCACCGGCTCTTAGGCAGCATCTCTGCAATCGCTTTTGATTAAGCGATGTTGTAGAAGGCGTTCCTGCCGAGGAACTCTGCAGAGGAGCCGAGCCTGTCCTCGATGCGGAGCAGCTGGTTGTACTTCGCGACACGGTCGGTGCGGGCAGGGGCGCCGGTCTTGATCTGGCCTGCGTTCGTGGCAACCGCGAGGTCTGCAATCGTCGTGTCCTCGGTCTCGCCGGAACGGTGGGAGACGACAGCGGCATATCCTGCCCTCTTTGCCATCTCGATGGCCTCGAGGGTCTCGGTGAGGGAGCCGATCTGGTTGACCTTGATGAGGATTGCGTTGGCTGCGCCGAGCTCGATGCCCTTCTTGAGGCGCTTCGTGTTCGTGACGAAGAGGTCGTCGCCGACGAGCTGGACCTTCTTGCCGAGGCGCTCGGTCAGCTTCTTCCAGCCGTCCCAGTCCTCCTCAGCAAGGCCGTCCTCGATGGAGATGATCGGATAGGTGGCAACGAGCTTCTCCCAGTAGTCGACCATTTCGTCAGAGGAGAGCGTCCTGCCCTCGCCCTTGAGCTCGTAGAGGCCGGTCTCCTTGTTGTAGAGCTCGGAGGTTGCGGGGTCCATTGCGAACATGAAGTCCTGGCCCGGCTTGAAGCCTGCCTTCTCGACTGCCTGCATCAGGTACTCGAAGGGCTCCGCGTTCGTCTTGAGGTCGGGTGCGAAGCCGCCCTCGTCGCCGACGCCGGTGGAGAGGCCAGCAGACTTCAGGACGTCCTTGAGCGTGTGGTAGACCTGGCTCGACCAGCGAAGGGCGGTCTTGAAGTCAGGAGCGCCGACCGGCATGATCATGAACTCCTGGAAGTCGACGTTGTTGTCGGCGTGCACGCCGCCGTTGAGCACGTTCATCATCGGCACCGGCAGGGTATGTGCGTTGGCGCCGCCGAGATAGGCGTAGAGCGGCTCGTGTGCGGAGACAGCTGCTGCACGGGCGATAGCAAGGGAAGCGCCGAGGATTGCATTGGCGCCGAAGTTGCCCTTGTTCGGGGTGCCGTCAGCCTCGATCATCGCGAAGTCGGCACCGCGCTGGTCTGTGGCCTCGCGGCCGACGAGGAGCTTTGCGATCTCGTTGTTCACATGGCCGACAGCCTTCTGGACACCCTTGCCCTGATAGCGGTCCTTGTCGCCGTCACGGAGCTCGACAGCCTCGAACTCGCCGGTGGAGGCGCCGGACGGGACGATGGCACGGCCGAAGGAGCCGTCCTCGAGGGTGACTTCGACCTCGACGGTCGGGTTGGCGCGGGAGTCGAGGACCTCGCGGCCGTAGACGCTGGCAATCTTGCTCATGGCAGACCATCCTTTCTTCTGCATCCCGTTAAGTTATAGACGGGAAACTGTTGTCTCTACCCTAGCTGATGGGGAAGGTGCTGGAGCAGATAAGTTTGGCAAAACGAACAATCTTCATTCCTTCAGCAGAGCTCATGGTGTCCTGCCGGGGGATCTTTCCTGTACGACTCATACCTTACCCCGCCCAGACCCCTTTAGACGCTAAATCCTATAAAATTAGTAGCATTTATAGAAAGGGCAGGAACAGCCGGCTTTCGGAGCTTCCTTTGTGGAAGTGCCGCTGTATCTCTTGCGAAATGGCGCCCGGAGCGCCACAGTTTCCTCTATATAGATAGTCAGAGCAGGAGAGGGGCTGGCCATGCCGGACAAGCGCAGGGATGTCATCTCGTGGGACGAGTTCTTCATGAGGGTCGCTATCGCGGCAAAACTCCGCAGCAAGGATCCCAATACCCAGGTCGGTGCCTGCATCGCTGACACGAACCACCGCATCCTGAGCGTCGGCTATAACGGCACCCCTTCTGCTATCAACGACGACGATTTCCCGTGGGGCTCCTCGGACGATCCTCTGAATGACAAGCACAGCTATGTCGTGCACGCCGAGGCAAACGCGATCCTGAACTTCAGGGGGAGCCTGAAGGACATGCAGGGCGCGACGGTCTATGTGACGCTCTTCCCCTGCCATGAGTGCGCAAAGCTCCTGGCGCAGGCAGGCATCGGCGAGGTCGTCTACCTCGACAACAAGTATGAGGGTACAATCGACAACCAGATCAGCTGCCGCGTGCTCGACTCCTGCGGCATCAAGTACCGCCAGGTCGAGGTCACGGAGTAAGAGGTCTGAGGCAGAGAAGAGGAGCGCCGCATCCTTCTGGGTGCGGCGCTCCTGCCATGAGCATATGTTTTGGGGCTAGGCGTGCGCCTTGGACTTTGCCCTGGCACGGGCTCCGCCGTGGTCTCCCGGGTGGCGCGTATGATTCTTCTTTGGCTTGGCGAGATCGAGGCCACGCTTGCCGAGCTTGCGCATCCCAAAGGACTTGGGAGATCCGTCGTAGACCCTCTCCTCGTCCGTACGCTTCTTCTGGCGCGGCTTCTGGCGCTTGGAAGACGCATTGGCGTTCTTCGGACGACGCTCGTGGTTCCTCTGGTCGCGCTTCTGGTCCTTCTTCTGGCTCTTGGGACGGCGCTCGTCGGATGCCTCTGCCTTCGTGCGCTCGCTGCGGGCATGCGCCGGCTTTGCAACATGCTCTGCCTTCTTCGGCTTCCTGGCGGCGACATGCTTTGCCTCATGCTCGAGCTTCTCGCCCGTGCTCTCGGCAAGCGCTGCCTCCTCGTCCTGGACACGCTCGGACTGGGTGCGCTTCGACTCGGCGCGGCGTGCCTGGATGTGCTGGCGCTCGATGCGGCGGCGGATCTTCTTCGGCATGAGCTTGTCCTGCGGATTGCGCTCAGGGTCGAGGAAGCCCGGGTTCTCGCCGAGATCGAGGCCTTCGGTGTCGGGGTAGTCGGGGATGACGGAATCCATCAGCTGCTCGGCATCGCGCAGATAGAGGTAGTCGTCCGGCTCGACGAGGGAGAGTGCCCAGCCCTCTTCGCCTGCTCTGCCCGTGCGGCCGATGCGGTGGATGTAGTTCTCGATATCGTCGTGGGGGACGTCGAAGTTGATCACGTAGGAGACATCGGAGACGTCGATGCCACGGGCAAGGACGTCGGTGGCCACAAGCACGTCGACCATGCCATCAGCGAAGTGGGAAAGCGCACGCTGGCGCTGGTTCTGGCTGCGGTCGCCGTGGATCGGAAGGCAGGAGATGCCGGCCTTCCTGAGCTTCTTGCAGAGGGTATCGGCGCGGTGCTTGCCGTTGCAGAAGACGATGACACGCTTCTGGCCGCGCTTCTTCAGGATATCGATGAGGACCTGCGTCTTTGCTTCATGGCTCACAGCGAGGGCATATTGTTCGACCGTCTTGGCGGCGGTGCCCTTGTGGGCAATCTCGATGGAGACGGGGCCATGCACGAGCGTGCTCGTGTGCTTCAAGACGGATTCGTCGAGCGTTGCGCTGAAGAGGAGTGTCTGGCGCGCTTCCGGCATGTCGGCGACGATTGTCTTCACATCGGGCAGGAAGCCCATATCGAGCATGCGGTCTGCCTCGTCGAGGACGAGCATCTGGACCTCATCCAGATGGCAGGCATCCTGCTTCATGAGGTCCATGAGGCGTCCCGGTGTGGCAATGAGGATGTCGGTGCCGTCGGCCAGTGCGCGCTTCTGAGGCTCGTAGGAGACGCCGCCCACGACAGACGTGCAGATGTGATGGGTCCTCTTTGCAATCTGGGATGCTGCGGTCTCGATCTGCTGGGCAAGCTCGCGCGTCGGCGTGAGGACAAGCATCAAGGGGCCATGTCCGCGCTGGACGTGTCCCAGCATCTGCATGGCAGGAAGGAGGAAGGCGCAGGTCTTGCCTGTGCCGGTCTGTGCTGCCGCCACGACGTCGTGGCCAGCCAGGACTTCAGGGATGGCAGCAGCCTGCACAGGGCTCGGCTCGGTGTAGCCGAGGTCGGAGACTGCCCGGAGGAGTCTTTCATCAAGGCCGAGCGCTGCGAATGCAGGAGAAAGAGCGCCCTTCTTGGGGGCCTTGTTCTTGGATGATGTGGAAGTCATGCACGCTCCATGGTATGGCGCACACCTGGACGAATGCCGAGCGCTTGGTGCGGGCATATGTGCGCGGAATCGATACCACACTAGAAGTCTTTGCCTTTCGGTGTGTGGCGGTTCGGTGTGTACGCCAAAAGAACGCAAACAGACGCAGGAAAAAGGCGGCATCCGTGTGGGATGCCGCCTTCGGGAAAGCGCTGGATCCGAGGCTCTCTATGCCTTGTGGGAGGAGCCGAGATTGTCCATGTGGGAGGACACGACAGCGACGATCTCGTCCATGCCGGGGCCGGACGGCTTCTTCGGGTCGAAGTTCTCCGGATGCTCGGCCATGTAGCCCATGAAGCCACGGGTGAAGGCCTGGCGGAGCTCGGTTGCATAGTTGACCTTGCAGATGCCATTGCGGATGGCCTCTGCGACCTGGTCGTCAGGCACGCCGGAGGTGCCGTGAAGTACCAGCGGGACCTCGACCTTGGAGCGGATCTCCTTCAGGATCTCCTGCTCGATGTGCGGGGTGCCCTTGTAGACGCCGTGTGCCGTGCCGACGCCGACAGCAAGGGAGGAGCACTTCGTGCGATCGACGAACTCCTTTGCCTCGTCAGGATCGGTGAAGGGGTTCTCGCCCTTCACAGCCGGGCCGTCGTCCTCCTTGCCGCCGACCTTGCCGAGCTCTGCCTCGACGGGCACGCCCATAGCATTGGCGACCTTCGTGACGGACTCGGTGAGGGCCATGTTGTCCTCGAAGGGGACATGGGAGCCGTCGATCATGACAGAGGTGTAGCCAGCGCGGAGAGCCTGCATGCAGCGGTCGAAGCCATCGCCGTGGTCGAGGTGGAGGGCTACCGGCACCGTGGCAGCGTCAGCTGCGCACTTGACCATAGCGGCGAAGTAGTCGAGGTTTGCATACTTGATCGTGCCCGGCGTCGTCTGCATGATGACAGGGGAGCGCCTCTCCTCGGCTGCACGGATGACAGCCATGACGAACTCGAGGTTCTCCACGTTGAAGGCACCTACGGCGTAGTGGCCTTCCTGCGCGTCCAGAAGCATCTGCTTGGTGGTGACGAGCATTTCGTACTCCTTCCTGCATCCTTTCGGGATGCAAACGGTTTGCATAGATGGCAGAGGGGGCGCATGCCCCAGAAGGGCTAGGACAGAGCCTCCACAGTTGTCTTTTCCATGAGGGAGGAGGCAATGTCCGGATCGAAGCGTCCTGTGGAGGGAGAGAGGCAGTTTGCCGTGGCGCGGGACATGGCAAAGCGCAGGCACTCGGGAGCGGGAAGCTTCCTTGCAAGCGCAACGGCAAAGCAGCCGACAAGGGTGTCACCTGCTCCTACCGGGTTCACGACCTCGATCTTCGGGGCACGGCCGCGGAAGATGCCTTCGCCGCATGCCATGACCGAGCCATCGCCGCCCAAGGACACGACCACATAGGCAATGCCCTTCTTTTCATGGAGCTCATGGGCCGCTTTGGCAGCCTCTTCGACAGATCCCACCTCATGCCCCAGAATCTGGGCGATCTCGTCGGTGTTCGGCTTCACCATGTCCGGCGCTGCCTCGATGCCGCACGTGAGGGAGGCGCCTGACGTATCGAGGATGACAGGCGTGCCTGCTGCGTGGATGTCTTCTATGAGGGTGGCATAGGCGTCCTTGGGAAGGCCTGCCGGAAGGCTGCCGTTCAGGGTCACGACATCTGCCTTCTCGGCAATCTCCTGAAGCTTCCTGCGCAGGGTCTCGAACTCCTCTGCCGTGACGGGACGTCCCGGCTCGTTGAACTCGGTCGAGCGTCCATCAGGCTCGAGCAGGTTCACGCAGCAGCGCGTCTCTGTTGCCACCTGGACGAAGTCCTCGGCGATGCCGTCCTTGGCCAGGAGGTCGAGAAGATAGCAGCCATTGTTGCCGCCGACGAATCCTGTCGCCAGGACCTCTTCGCCTGAGGCAGCGACAGCGCGGGCAGCGTTGAGCCCTTTGCCGCCAGCCGAGTCGAGCACCTGGGCGACACGTGAGACGTGTCCGAGCTCTATCTCGTGGCCAAGACGGTAGGCCTTGTCGATCGATGCATTGAGGGTGACGCAAGCAATCATGTACGGCTCCTCGTTAAGGCACTATAAAAAGATACCAGTTGCTGAAAGTTACTGAAAGCGATTCCAGTTTCTGTCTTCCATGCGCTGAGTTAGAAGATACCAATAAATGGGATCCGGTAGCACCAGATTTATGGGTGGTATTTCAAAAAAGTGACCATTAACAGGGAAAACGTGGTGCGAGTGGTATGAATTCTGACGCAAACGGCTACTAGGACACATTTTTCGCAAAGTCAGCCCCAGGTGGCAAAGACTTCGATAAAGTACAAGTCGTGGTACGTGGTTACAACAAGTTGCAGACTCGAATGCTTTCCGAAACATTCAAGATGCGTGAACGTTACAGACGGATTCTAGGCTGTGTTCCAGAAAGCGAATCCGAGTGCAGAGGAGAAGCACACGATGGTAGGTTTCGTTCTGACAGGACACGGCGACTTCGCGACTGGTGTTGCAAGCGCCCTCGAGATGATTGCAGGACCGCAGGACCACTTCGAGGTTGTCCCGTTCCATGAGGGGGAGGAGAGCGAGTTCCCCGGAAAGCTCACGGAGGCGCTCGAGCGTGCCTCTGCCGACGGAAACGGCGCTATCGCGTTCTGCGACCTTCTGGGAGGCACGCCCTTCAACCAGACGATGGTCCTCTCCGCCGAGATGGGTGCGAATGTGGAAGTCGTTGCGGGCGTGAACCTGCCCCTGCTGCTCGAGGTCGTGGCCGAGCGCACCGAAGCCTCGACGGTCGACGAGCTTCTTGCTACGGCGCTGGAGGCGGGCAAGACCGGCGTCATCCATCCGATGCTCGATGTCGATGAGCCGGGCGGAGAAGACGACGGAGACGGCCTGTAAGTCCGGCATATATGAGAGTCAAGTGCCGCATGCGCAATTGAAGGAGAAGGGATCAAACATGGCTGAACCAAACATTGTCCTCACGCGTATCGACAACCGCCTGATCCACGGGCAGGTCGCTACCCAGTGGACCTCTACGATTGGCGCCAACCTGCTGCTCGTCGCAAATGACGATGTCGCAGCGAACACGATGCGCCAGAAGCTCATGAACATGGCAGCCCCGCAGGGCGTTGCCACGCGCTATTTCTCCATCCAGAAGACCATCGATGTCATCCACAAGGCCGCTGCCCGCCAGCACATCTTCCTGATCGTCGAGAACCCTGAGGATGCCCTCCGTCTCGTGAAGGGTGGCGTGCCCATCAAGCGTCTCAACATCGGCAACATGCACATGAGCGAGGGCAAGCGCCAGGTCGCAACCTCTGTCGCCGTGAACGACGAGGATGTCCAGGCCTTCAGGGATCTCCAGGCTGCCGGCGTCGAGCTCTTCATCCAGCGTGTTCCGTCCACGCCGAAGGAGAACGTCGAGAAGCTCTTCGAGTAGACCGCTCCATTCCTGCGCAGCTGCGCAGACAACCTATCTTGATCGTGAGTCGCCCTTTGGGGGAAGGGTGCTGGCGATAGCGTACGTTTTGGTCAGCGTAACTCTTGAAAGGAGGAACAAGGATGGAGTACTCAGCATTGCAGGTCTTCCTGGTCTTCGTGGTCACGTTCATCGCGGCTATCGACCAGTTCAGCTTCCTGGAGTCTCTGTATCAGCCGCTCGTCACCGGCCTGGTGATCGGCATCATCCTTGGCGACGTGCAGACCGGCCTTATTGTTGGTGGCACGTATCAGCTCATGACAATCGGCAACATGCCGATTGGCGGTGCTCAGCCGCCCAATGCAGTTGTTGGCGGCATCATGGCAGCGATTCTGGCAATCACGCTGAATCTCGAGCCTAACGTGGCGGTTGCGACCGCAATCCCATTCTCCCTTCTGGGACAGTATGGCGTCACCCTTATCTTCACCCTCATGTCCCCGCTCATGTCCAAGTGCGATCAGTACGCAGCTGATGCCAACCCGAAGGGCATCGAGAGGATCAACTACCTCTCCATGTGCCTGCTCGGCCTCATCTTCGGCGTCGTCGTCACCCTCTTCTTCGTCGGCGGTGCTGCAGTCGGCGGCGCTGTCGTCGCGGCAATCCCGACCTGGCTCACGGCAGGACTTTCCGCAGCTGGCGGCATGATGCGCTTCGTCGGCTTCGCCGTCCTTCTGAAGTTCATGATGAACAAGGATATGTGGGGCTTCTACTTCATGGGCTTCGGCTTCGCAATCATCGTTTCCAACATCAAGGCACTTGCAACCCCGGGCCTGCTGATCCTTGCTCTTATCGGCTTCGGCATCGCTTACTGGGACTATCAGCAGCAGACTGAGCTCAAGGGCGCAGCTGCAGCAGAACTCGACGGAGGTGAGGAAGATGGCATCTAACGAGCAGGCAAAGATCAACCGCTTTGAGGGCGCTACGAACTATCAGAACCTCACGCCGGCTCCCGATCTCGACCAGAAGACCCTCAACAAGATGGCATGGCGCTCCTGCTTCCTGCAGGCATCGTTCAACTACGAACGCATGCAGGCCGCTGGCTGGCTCTATTCCATCCTTCCGGGCCTCGAGAAGATCCATGCGGACGACAAGGAAGACCTTGCCCTGTCCATGACGCACAACATGGAGTTCTTCAACATCCACCCGTTCCTCGTCACGTTCGCAATGGGCATCATCCTGTCCATGGAGCAGAAGAAGGTCGACATCCCGACCATCCGTGCTGTCCGTGTCTCCCTCATGGGCCCGCTCGGTGGCATCGGCGACGCTCTCTTCTGGATGACGCTCGTGCCGATCACCGCAGGCATCTGCTCGAACATGGCCATCGCTGGCAACGTGTTCGGCCCAATCCTGTTCCTCATCATCTTCAATGCGGTCCAGTTCGCACTGCGCTTCGGCCTTATGAACTGGTCCTACAAGATGGGCATGACGGCGCTTGATTCCCTCATGGACCACATGCAGGCCTTCACCCGCGCCGCCTCCATCCTCGGCGTCTTCATCGTCGGCTGCCTGACCGTCACCATGGGCGGCACCCAGATCAAGGCTGTCATCCCCAACGGCACGACGCAGGCCTATGTCGCCAAGACGGCTGTCGTTCCGACCGAGAATGTCGACGACTTCGCTATCATCTCCTCCGCTGACGACGGCACCACGCTCTCCGGTATGTACGCCGCCGACGGCGAGACTCCTCTCACCGCTACCGACGCTGACGGCAGCAAGGTCACCGCAGGCGCAACCGACCTCGGCAATGGCATGAGCGAAGTCACCTACATGGACACCGTCACGTCTCCTGTCACCATCGACATCGCAAGCATCCTCGACAGCATCTGCCCGAAGCTCGTTCCTCTTGCTCTCGTCATGCTTCTCTACTACCTCTTCGCAAAGAAGAACTTCACCCCGATCAAGGCTATCGTCCTGGTCCTCATCATCGGTATCGTTGGTGCTGGCCCCTTCGGCCTGTTCCCGAGCATCTGGGGCTAGGATCTGGCACGCCGGAGGGAAACCTCCGGCAGGCCTGGGCGCGCTGCAGCCGCTTTTCCCGTGAAGCTCTGCAGATTTGCGCCTAAGGATACGCTACTGCACGAAAGCGCGGGTACGCTTTGAGGCGTATCCGCGCTTTTCCATTCTGGGGAGGGATCATGGGCCGCGCAGCAAAAAGGCAGCCATTATATGACCAGCTTGTCGACCTGCTCCAGAGCAAGATCGAGAACGAGATGTCACCGGGGGACGTGCTCCCCTCAGAGCGCGAGCTCTGCGAGACCTATGGTCTCTCACGCACGACGGTACGCCTTGCCCTGGCAGAGCTTGAGACCCAGGGATATGTGGTCAGAAAGCATGGCAAGGGTACTTTTGTAGCTGACACTTCACGTGAGGCCACCAACCTCATGGGCACCTATAGCTTCACCGAACAGATGCGCAAGATGGGGAGGGTCCCCAAGACGACCATCCTCGACTTCGAGCTTAGGGGAGCGCCGAAGCATGTAGCGTCCTATCTCGATATGCACATCGGCGAGCCCGTCATCCGCATGAAGCGCCTGAGATGGGCAAACGACGTGCCGATGATGGTCGAGACGACCTACCTTCCTGCGAATGAGTTCGTAGGACTCACCCAGGAAGAGCTTTCGACGACGCCGCTCTACGATCTCATGGAGAAGACGTATCACCAGACGATCCGCGTGGCGGAAGAGGAGTTCTGCGCAAGCATCTGCCGCCCCGAAGAGGCCGAGCTGCTCCAGATACCGGAAGGTGCAGCAGTGCTTCGGCTCTATCGCACGACGTACAACGACCGCAATACGGCCATCGAATATACGCGCAGCGTTGCACGTGCGGACCAGTTCCGCTACAAGATTTCGCACTATCGGGGATAGCATCCTCAGAAAGGGAGAGAGAACCATGTTCGAGAAGGATACCGAGACCCTGAAGTCGATGGGTGCCGAGATCACGACGCGCGAGATCCGCCAGCAGCCCGAGCTCTGGGAAGGCACGCTCAAGATCTACGACGACAATATCGACGCGATCAAGAGCTTCGTGGAGCGCGCGCGTGTGCTCGGCGGCACGGACGAGCGCACGCATGTCGTGTTCACGGGCGCCGGCACCTCCGCCTACGTCGGCGATACGGTGACGCCGTACCTGCGCCGCCACGGCGACAGCTCCGCCTTCCGCTTCGATGCGATCGCGACGACCGATATCGTGGCGGCACCGCTCGACTATCTGCGTCCGGAAGATCCGACGGTCCTTGTCTCCTTCGCCCGTTCCGGCAACTCGCCTGAGAGCCTTGCTGCTGTCGAGCGTGCCGGCCAGGTCGTGAACAACATCCTCTACCTCAACATCACCTGCGCACCTGAGGGCCACCTTGCCCAGCAGTTCAGGGACGACAGCGAGAACCTGACGCTTCTCATCCCGGGCGCCAATGACCAGGGCTTCGCCATGACCGGCTCCTACTCCTGCATGGAGCTCATGGCGGCCCTCATCTTCGATACGGCTTCGCGCGAGGACAAGGGCACCTGGGTCGCAGAGATCGCAGCCATGGGACGCGAGGTCATCGCCCGCGAGCCTGAGATCCAGAAGTGGATCGACACGGACTTCGACCGCATCACCTACCTCGGCTCCGGCTCCTTTGCAGGCGAGGCACGCGAGTGCCAGCTCAAGATCCTCGAGCTCACCCACGGCCTTATCGCTACCTCCTTCGACTCCTCCATGGGCTATCGCCATGGACCGAAGTCCTTCGTCGACGGCAAGACCCTTGTCTTCGACCTTGTCCACAACGATCCCTACACGCGCCAGTACGACCTCGATATTCTGAATGAGATTGCAGGCGACAAGATCGCTGCCCACACCATCGCAATCCAGCAGGAAGGGGAGACCAAGTTCGAAGGCGAGTCCTTCACGTTCGGCTCTGCCTACGCTCCGCTTCCTGAGGCATACCTTGCTCTTCCGTACGTAATGGTTGCCCAGACGGTCTCGCTCCTCACCTCCGTCAAGGTCGGCAACACCCCTGATACGCCCTCTCCGACGGGCACGGTCAACCGTGTCGTCAAGGGCGTCACCATCCACCCGTTCCAGATGTAAGATGTAGCTTCTGAGGAGCACGTTTTCATAAGGAGGTACCATGGCAGCATACGCGCTGCATGCACAGCACTTCATCCTCCCGTCGAAGATGACGGGAGAGGGATACCTCGCCGTCGAGGACGGCAAGTTCGGCAGGTTCTCTGAGGAGAAGCCAGAAGGAGAGGTTGTCGAGCTCGGCGATGCAATCGTCTCTCCGGGCCTTGTCGACACCCACATCCATGGCTTCTTCGGCCATGCAACGACCGACTGCGATGCAGAAGGCCTCAATGCTGCATCGCTCGAGCTTGCCCGCCGCGGCACCACCGCCTGGCTTCCGACGACGTTCACGGATTCCGTGGACAACATCGCGAAGCAGTGCAAGGCCATCCACGACGCCCGCGCAAGCCGCGACGATGGCTTCATGGGCGCACGCATGCCGGGCATCTACCTCGAGGGCCCCTTCTTCACCTACAAGCACAAGGGCGCCCAGAACCCGAAGTACCTCGTTCCGCCTTCCTACGCTGCCTACAAGCGCTGGCAGGAGAGCTCGGACAACATGATTGTGAAGAGCGCTCTTGCTGCCGAGTACGACGAGGCGGAAGAGTACATCTCGAAGCTCGCCGCCGAAGGTGTCGTCACTGCTATCGGTCACTCCGATGCAACGTATGCAGAGACGCTCCGTGCCGTCCGTGCCGGTGCTACCTGCTTCGTCCACACCTATAACGGCATGCGCGGCCTCCATCACCGCGAGCCAGGTGTCGTCGGTGCCGCCATGGTCACGAAGGACACCTACGCCGAGCTCATCTGCGATGGCCACCATGTGGTTCCTGCTGCCTGCGAGGCGCTCGTCCGTGCCAAGGGCTGGGAGCATGTCGTGCTGATTACCGACTGCCTCGCCTGCGGCGGACTCCCCGAAGGCGAGTACATGAGTGGCGGCCTTCCTGTCATCATGAAGGACAACCTCTGCTACCTCCTGAACGAGGATGGCACGACGGGCTCCATTGCAGGCTCTGTCCTGACGCTTGCCCTCGGCGTGAAGAACATGGTCGACTGGGGCATCGTCTCTCCCGAGCAGGCGCTCCGCATGGGCTCCGAGGTGGCAGCACGCTCGGCACATGTCGATAACGTCTGCGGCTTCATCCTCCCGGGACGCGAAGCCGACTTCAATGTCTTCGCTCCTGATATGACCCTCGAGGCCACCTATCTTGCTGGCCGCAAAGTCGAGGCCTAGGCGCTCCCCATCATTCCCTCTGGCGCTTGAGTCTCATCCCTCCTTTGGAAGCAGGCATCCCGTATCGGGGTGCCTGCTTTCATATAGGGGAGTTCTTCAAATGGATGCAGAAAACGAAAGATGAGTATGCCGGTAACAGATAAAGCAACATATCGGACATGGTTGGCTGGTAGACTCGCATCAAAAGACTGATCTGAAGGAGTGTCCATGACCATACGCGAAACAGCCCACGCCCTGCGCCTTGCCTCTCCTGCCCTCGCTGCCTCTGCGCTCGATGCGCGCAATGCCTTCATCGCAGCGCTCGGCAAAGAGCTCGAGACCCACAAGGACGAGGTCTTTGCTGCAAACAGAGAGGATATGGCAGATGCCCAGAAGCAGGGACTTGCAGCCACCGTGCAGAAGCGCCTTCGCTACGACGAAGGCAAGCTTCAAGAGTCTCTGGCACAGCTCTCATCGCTCGAGCAGCTGAGCGACCCTATCGGTGTGACCCAGCTTGCGCGCGAGCTCGATGAGGGGCTCGTGCTTCGCCGCGTGAGCTGCCCCATCGGCGTCATCGGCGTCATCTTCGAGGCGCGTCCCGATGCCCTGATCCAGATCGGCTCGCTCTGCATCAAGAGCGGCAATGCGGCAATCTTGAAGGGCGGCAAGGAGACGCAGCGCACGAACCGGGCGCTCTTTGCGCTTGTGCAGGCAGCGCTCGGGGAGGCAGGGCTTGCGCAGGATGTGCTTGCCTTGGCAGAATCGCACGAGGAGATAGATGAGCTCTTGGAGTGCGAAGGAGACGTCGACCTCCTGATTCCGCGTGGCTCCAATGCCTTCGTCTCTCACATCATGAATCACACGAAGATTCCTGTGATGGGCCACTCGGCAGGTGTCTGCCATGTCTATGTGGACCGTTCGGCTGACCAGGACATGGCAGCACGGATCGTGGTCGATGCAAAGACGCAGTACCCGGCAGTCTGCAATGCCGCAGAGACGCTTCTCGTCGATGCACCGATTGCAGGGGAGTTCCTGCCCAAGGCGGCACGTGCGCTTGCCGAGAAAGGTGCACGTCTCAGGGCGTCAGGCGAAGCCCTTGCTATCCTCTCCAAAGTCTCAGGCATTCCTGAGGTCGAGCCTATGGGCGAGGATGAGTATGGGACCGAGTACGGCGACTATGTGATGAGCTGTAAGGTTGTGGACGGCGTCGAGGGGGCGGTCGCCCACATCAACCGCTGGGGCTCGCACCATACCGACTCGATTGTCGCCACAGATGATGCAGCAGCTGCCTACTTCCAGCAAAGGGTCGATTCTGCTGGTGTCTACCGCAACTGCTCGACGCGCTTCGCAGATGGCTTCCGCTATGGCTTCGGCGCCGAAGTCGGCATCTCGACGGGCAAGCTCCATGCAAGGGGACCGGTCGGCCTTGAAGGCCTCGAGACCTACAAGTACCTGCTCGAAGGCGAAGGCCACATCGTCGGGGACTATGCGACGGGCGTGCGCCAGTTCCACTTCCACGAGCT
>NZ_JBEVTM010000028.1:0-22382 GCF_040884255.1 Olsenella sp. AGMB03486 | reverse complement strand
TATACAGAGACCATGAGTCATACTCGCAGAGCATGCTGTGCTTTCCTGTTTGCATTGCTCAGCTGCTTCTATATTCATGTGGCGATAGGCGCGTATCTGCGGCTTTTTATGCATGCTATTTCCTATGTGTTGCAAGAAACAATCATTATATGCAGCATGATAGATATCCGAGTTGATGCTGGTCACATGGATCTCATGAATGGGCAGCTAGCTGAATCAATATGAAGCATGTTTGCGACCAGCACGAAAACATCTATACGTTAATAATCTGACAGAGCAAATGACCTTCGGACCCCGCTCCTGTCCCATCGAATCTTGCTGAACCTTAAAGTTCGAGAAATGAACATTCAGAAAGCGTTCAACAAGCAATCAGAGGGGACAGACATGGAATCCGGAGATGTACAGCAATCGGAAACAGAATCTGCAAGCGATGCAGAAGAGCTCGAAGGCATGCTCGACGCGCATCGCGAGCGCGTGGCAAATGCAATAGCATCCGCTCTTCGGCATAGCGATGCCCTCTGCATTCGGGCAAACCCGGGATGTGGTCTGACGCCTGCCCTGAAGCTCCTCAAGGATACCGGTCCCGATCAAGGCTTCCATGTCATATATAGGACGTTTCAGGGGCGCACCTCCAGATCCTGTGCAGGAGAGATCGCCAAAGAGGACCAGAAGATGCCAGTGGGCGGACTTGCTGCCACCACCGTCCTGATCCTTGACTCCCTTCCTGCCTTTACAGAGACAGAATCCATACGCTTTGGAAAGGCATTTCGCCTCTTTGTCAGGCGTGGCGGAAAGATCGTCTGCGCATTCAGGGAAGAGGGAGTAGAACCTTCAGGCCTCGGCGAGGACGTTTCCTGGGAAGATGCCCATGATGCCTGCTTCGCTGCATATGAGCGGAAGGGCTGGAAGGGCGGCATCGCCTTCGATGAGGCGCTCAGGATATCGGCGGGCACGCCTTCCCTCATGCGGGCGCTCTGGACCTTCCATGCAGAACCCGATGGGCTGCTCTCTGACAGCGATGCGCTGTGCTTTGCGCATGAGGCTGATGCCGCGGTCATGACAGAAGCAT
Organism: Olsenella sp. AGMB03486; assembly: GCF_040884255.1. Classification (NCBI taxonomy): domain Bacteria; kingdom Bacillati; phylum Actinomycetota; class Coriobacteriia; order Coriobacteriales; family Atopobiaceae; genus Olsenella; species Olsenella sp. AGMB03486. The sequence continues at coordinate 21,313 of NZ_JBEVTM010000028.1, read as the reverse complement.
CGGCGCTCTCAAAGGAAGCACGCGAAGCGTTTTCCTGCATGCTGCTCTTCGGGACTGGCACGCTCAAGGAGCTCGAAGGCATCCTCGGCGACGATGCAGGGGCTGCTGCTGTACGGGTCTCTTCATACATTCCGCTTGTCGCGCTCGAAGGTGACAGCTGGACCTGCGGATGCACGCAGGACGTCCGCGTCCTTGCCCATATGGACCGCTTCCTTGGCACGCTCGATGTGATGGATCAGCAGGAGGGGCTGCTCTGCATCCTGGCGCTCGAGAAGCGCTCGCTTTTCCAGCGTGCGGCCATCCTGGCTGCACACATGAAGCTTGGAAGGCAGGCAGCAGCGCATATCGTGCTCGAAGGTGCGCGCTATCTCGATGCAGGCGAAGCAAAGGCCGTCGAGAAAGCGCTTCGGGAGGCTGGAGCCACGCGCAACAAGAAGGAAGGGCTCTCGGCTGCATGCGGGCTCAAGCTTGTCTCAGAACCGCGCACAAAGGCTCTCCAGACCTGGCGGCAGAGGGTGGGTGTGCAGAAGAGGACAAAGGATACGTCGCTTTCTGCCTATGAAGGGATATGGCGCATCCGGCAGAGCCTCGGAGATAGGGCAGGCAGGCTCCAGGAGCTGGCAGACGGAAGCGATGATGGCTTTGCGCTACACTGCGCTCTCTGGAAGGCACTCCTCGAAGGAGAGGCACCTGATATCCCTTCAGCCGCGCTTCCCAGGGAAACGGGGCTTCTATCTGAGGTGGCTGAGGCAGATGTAGCGTTCTTCCGGGAAGTGCTGCTGGGGAAGCGAAGCATCTGGCCCCGTGTTGCGGACAGCAGGCTGGATATAGGTGCGCTCTGGGTACGGACGCTTCAGGCTGCTGCTCTTGCTATGGGTCCTGCAGCGTCTGGCCCCGGCGAGCTCGGACGCCTCGCCTCGTACTGGAGCGAGAGGGAAGATGCGCTGCCGCAGCTCGTTTCGGGCATTGCGGGAGGAGCAGCTGCGCTCAGGCAGGGATCTGCAGCGCATGCCCATGTCTTTCTGGCGCACGCAGAACGTGCCGCAGAGGAGCTTTCGAGCACGCCGCTTCTCGACGAGATACATCTCCTCCAGGCGACAGAGATCGGCGGCATGACCGCACGCAGCGTCGCACGAAGGCTCGGCAAGGCGAAGAGCGCTGAAGGAAGGCTCATGGCCCGTGCCGTGCGATGCGCAGCGCAGGGCACGAAGCTCGAAGACCAGGACCTGCCGCTCCAGCTCCGCTGGATTCTGGCGCTTCTTCTGGGCATGCCCCAGAGCTTCTCGTCCCAGATCGGCGATGCTGTGCCAGAAGGCTGGAAGCGCGATGTGGCGCTGTGGCAGGAGGTAGCGCATCCGAAGAAGAGGGAGGAGAGACGGGAAGAGCCTCTGGGGGTCGAGCCTGTGCCTCTTGCAGGCGATGTGCCAGGCCTTCTCGAGATAAGCCTCCTCGGCCGCTTCGAGGCGAAGGTAGACGGCGAGCCCATCCTCCTGAACCGCTGGCCAAGGCGCTCTTCGAAGGCGCTCCTCCAGATGCTTGCAGCCAAGCGGGGGCACACGATGAGGAGAGCAGATGTGCTGGCGGCGCTCTGGCCGGAATCGAACTACGTCGAGGGGCGCCCGAAGATCTATTCGGCCGTGAGCACGCTGCGCGAGGTCGTGCACCAGAAAGGAACAGGTGCCCGCTTCATCGTCGGAGGAGACGGCCTCATCTCGCTCAATCCCGCTTCTGTCATCTGCGATGTGGATGCTTTCGAGGCCCTCGTGAAGGAGGTGCTTGCGGAAGCCACGGGTACCGAACGTGCGCTCGAGGCGGCAGACGAGATCCTGGATATCTATCAGGGAGAGATGATCGTCGCATCGCAGGACAGCTCGGGGATGATGGTGAGAAGGGCAGAGGAGCTCAGACAGGAGTATGTCGATGCGCTCTCGAAGGCAGCGCAGATCGCCCTCGACGAGAGCTCCCTGAGTGCCGCTGCACTCTACGCGCGCTCCGCTTGCCGGGAGCTTCCGACCCGCGAGGATGCCGCCATCGTGCTCATCAGGGTCTATCTCAGGCAGGGGCGCACGGCAGATGCCTGGGAAGCCTACCAGAGCTTCTCGCAGCAGCTCATGGACGACTCCGGCATCTACCCTTCCGGCCGCATGCGTGCCCTCATGGACGATGCCCTGCGGGAGGCAGGGGCGCAAGGTGCAAGCAGGGGCAGACATCCATCTCTGGAAAGCGACTGAAAGGCAGTGCACTTTTGATGATATGGTGGATGGCGGGAAAGAGTTGCCCTGATATCGGATACAGTGTTGGTCGTGTGCATGCTGCGCATACGCCGCCGGTGGCAAATGCGCTTTACCCTTAAGGAATGCTATGGCTAACTTCTTCTCCAAGCTGCTCTCCATGGGAGCGGACAAGCAGCTCAAGGAGTTCCGGCAGATTGCCGGACATATCGATGAGCTCGAGCCGAACTACGCTCCCGACAAGATGGATGACGCAGAGCTTGCGCATCAGACGGTGCTCTTCCGTGAGCGCCTTGCGAACGGCGAAACGCTCGACGACCTTCTGCCTGAGGCCTTCGCAACGGTCCGCGAGGCATCGAAGCGCACGCTCGGCATGCGCCACTTCGATGTCCAGCTCATCGGCGGCATTGCGCTGCACCGCGGCATGATTGCAGAGATGAAGACCGGCGAAGGCAAGACGCTTGTCTCGACGCTTGCCGGCTACCTCAATGCACTTGACGGCCAGGGTGTCCACATCGTCACGGTGAATGACTACCTCGCCAAGCGCGACTCCGAGTGGATGGGCCAGATCTACCGCTTCCTCGGCATGAATGTCGGCCTCATCCAGAACGGCATGCGCCTCAACATGAAGACGCCTGCCTATGCAGCAGATGTCACGTACGGCACGAATTCCGAGTTCGGCTTCGACTACCTGCGCGACAACATGGTCACGCGCCCCGAGATGCGCGTGCAGCGCGGCCATCACTTCGCAATCGTCGACGAGGTCGACTCCATCCTCATCGACGAGGCAAGGACGCCGCTCATCATCTCCGGTGCCGGCACGAAGTCTGCAAGCACCTACAAGGACTTCGCCCGTGCAGTCCGTGGCCTTACGCGCGACGTGGACTACGAGATGGACGAGGCAAAGCATACGATTGCCGCAACCGATGAAGGCCTGCGCAAGATCGAGCATGCCCTCGGCATCGCCGACATCTACTCCGATGTCTCCGGCCAGCTCGTGAACCATCTCCAGCAGGCTCTCAAGGCCGAGTACATGTTCCACCGCGACCAGCAGTACGTCGTGCTTGACGGCGAGGTCAAGATCGTCGACGAGTTCACGGGCCGCATCATGGAGGGCAGGCGCTACTCGGAGGGCCTCCATCAGGCCATCGAGGCAAAGGAAGGCGTTGCGATCCGCGAAGAGAACCAGACGCTCGCCACGATCACGCTCCAGAACTACTTCCGCCTCTACGACAAGCTCTCCGGCATGACCGGTACCGCCATGACCGAGGATGCCGAGTTCCGCGAGATCTACAACCTGCCCGTGCAGGTCATCCCGCCCAACAAGCCCGTCATCCGCAAGGACCACGACGACCTCGTCTACCGCACAATCGAGGCAAAGTTCAATGCCGTCGCAGACGACGTCGTCGAGCGCCATGCCAAGGGCCAGCCAGTCCTTGTCGGCACGGTCTCGATCGAGAACTCCGAGAAGCTCATGCGCATTCTCGAGAAGCGCGGCATCCATCCGCAGATCCTGAACGCAAAGTACCACGAGCGCGAGGCTGCCATCATCGCACAGGCAGGCCGCTTCGGCGCCGTCACGATCGCCACGAACATGGCTGGCCGTGGTACGGATATCCTGCTCGGCGGCAACCCGCAGTTCATGGCGCTGGATCTCATGCGCGACGACGGCATCGATCCGCAGCCGGAGAAGAGCATGAATCCGGAAGATCCGGCATCGGTCGCAGATACGAAGCAGAAGCGCGCCTACGTCGACTCCATAATGCCGAAGTACCGTGCTAAGGCAGATGCCATCTGTGCAGCAGAGAAGGAGAAGGTGCTCGAAACGGGCGGCCTCTGCGTCATCGGCACCGAGCGCCATGAATCCCGCCGTATCGACAACCAGCTCCGCGGCCGTTCCGGCCGTCAGGGCGACCCGGGCGAGACGCAGTTCTACCTCTCGCTCGAAGACGATCTCATGCGCCTCTTCGGCGGCGACCGCATGGACCGCATCGCTGCCATGATGAAGAAGGCAGATATGCCGGATGACATGCCGATTCAGGCGAAGATGGTCACGAAGGCGGTCGAAGGTGCCCAGCGCAAGGTCGAGGAGATCAACTTCGCGATGCGCAAGAACGTCCTCGACTACGACGATGTCATGAACAAGCAGCGCCAGGTCATCTACGAGGAGCGCAACAAGATTCTCGACGGCAAGGACCTGACGGCGCATGTCGCTGAGGTCACGCACGACACGGTCGAGCGCGAGGTTGCAAACTTCTGCCCTGCCGATACGGAAGCAGAGGACTGGGATCTCGAGGGCCTCGGCAAGTGGCTTGCCGACCTCACAGGCACCAAGGAGCTCCCCGAGCTCACACACGATATGGAAGAGGCGGATATCGTCGAGACGATCGACGACTTCGTCGATGGCCGCTACGCCGAGAAGGCAGAGTTCATCCGCGGAATCGGACGTGGCCTCCAGCAGCAGGATGCGAAGGCGGCACTGGATAACGGCGAGCCTGCACCTTCCGAGCACGACCCGATGAACGACCTCTCCATGCGCGTCATGCTCCGTGTCATCGACACGAGGTGGATGGCATACCTGCAGGAGATGGACTACCTCAAGACCGGCATCGGCCTTCGTGGCTATGGCCAGAGGGACCCGCTTGTCGAATACAAGACCGAGGCCTATTCTGCCTTCACCGAGCTCGTCAACACCATGTACGAGGACTTCCTGCGCATCATCCTGAGGATCCAGGTCGTGGCGCAGCCGCAGCCTGCCCAGGAGGGCGCAGAGCTCAAGGGTGCCCGCTATTCGGGTCCGGCAGATGTCGACGGTGACCATCACCGGAACATCTCCTCTTCGGGCATCGCCCAGAGGAGGACCGCGCGTGAGTCCGTGCCGGCAGATGAGAAGCCGAAGACCTACCGCAAGGCAGAGGACCCCGATCCTTACGCGAATGTCGGCAGGAACGACCCCTGCCCCTGCGGCAGCGGCAAGAAGTTCAAGAACTGCCATGGCAGGAACCGCTAATGGCAGACGAGGCTCCGATCACCGCTGAGGGGCTTGATGCCCTCGAGAAGCGCCTGCACGAGGTGGAGGGCTATCTCCATGTCGCGCAGAAGCGCGAGCTTGTCGAGGCGCTCCAGCACAAGAGCGCCGAGCCTGGCTTCTGGGACGATGCAGCAGCTGCCCAGAAGACGATGGCTGAGCTCTCATCTGCACAGGAGGATGTCAAGGGCATCGATGCGGCGACAGAGAAGCTCGGCGATGCACGTGCCGCGCTCGAGCTTGCTGACGAGACGGACGACGATGAGCTCCGCCAGGAGGCGACGTCTGCTGCAGAAGAGCTGAAATCCGAGCTTTCCGAGCTCGAGCTCTCGAGCTGGTTCACGGACGATCTCGATCACGGCGATGCAATCGTCACGATCATGCCAGGCCAGGGTGGCCTCGAAGCGCAGGACTGGTGCGAGATGCTCTTCAAGATGTATCTGCGCTACTGCGACCGCCGCGGCTGGAAGGTCACGGTCAACGATGCGCCCCAGGCCGAGGTCATCGGCATCGACCGCGCGACGTTCACGGTGAGCGGCAAGAACGCCTACGGGATGCTGCGTGCCGAGCAGGGCGTGCACCGTCTCGTGCGCATCTCGCCGACAGACGAGAAGAAGAGGCGCCAGACGACCTTTGCGGGCGTCGAGGTGCTGCCGGTCCTTCCTGACGATATCGAGGTGAACATCGATCCGGGAGACCTGCGCATCGATGTCTACCACGCCACGGGACACGGTGGCCAGGGCGTCAACACGACGGACTCTGCAGTCCGCATCACGCATATCCCGACCGGCACGGTCGTCACGTGCCAGAACGAGCGCAGCCAGCTCCAGAACAAGGCCTTCGCGATGAAGATCCTGAAGAGCCGCCTCTACGAGCTCGAGCTCCAGAAGCGGGAGCAGCAGATCGACGAGCTCAGGGGCCCGAAGCACGATATCGGCTTCGGCAACCAGATCAGGAGCTATGTGCTCTATCCCTATCAGCTCGTGAAGGATCTGCGCACGGGCGTCGAGACAGGAAACGTTTCATCGGTGCTCGATGATGGAGACCTCGATCCCTTCATCATCGGCTATCACCGCTGGGTGACAGGGGAGGAACAGAAGGTATGAGCAGGCGCGAGAAGATGGCAGAGATCGTACGCGATGTCGTTCTGATTGCTGTGGGGTCCGCCATCTTTGCGTTTGGCTTCGACTCCTTCCAGCTGCCGAATGGCCTTGCTGCAGGCGGCGTCACAGGCATAGCGACAATCGTGTTTGCGCTCGGACAGAGGGCTGGCATCTATATCCCGGTCGGTGTCCAGACCATTGCGATGAACATCCTTCTGCTCTCGCTCGTCGTGAAGCAGGGCTCGAAGCGCTATCTTGCAAAGACCGTGGCAGGAATCCTGCTCTCCGGCTTCTTCACGGACCTCCTGCAGCCCATCGTGCCCGTGCTCGGCGAAGGGGAGCTCCTGCTCTGCGCTCTCTGGGGCGGTGTCGTCACGGGCGTGGGCCTGGGCCTTGTCTTCATGGCGGGCGGCAACACCGGCGGCACTGACATCATCGTCCAGCTCATCTCGAAGAAGACGGACATCGCGATAGGCACGATGATGATTGTCGTGGATGGTGCGATCGTCGCGGCCTCTGCGCCTGTCTTCTCTGTCGAGAACGCGCTCTATGCGGCCATCTCGATGTTCATCTGCGGCAAGGCGATCGATGCGGTCGTCGATGGTCCGCGCTCCGCCCGTGCGGCCTATATCATCTCGAACCGCTATGAGGCGATCTCGAAGGCTATCCTCTTCGAGCTCAACCGTGGCTGCACCGAGATTTCTGCCAAGGGATCCTACAGCGGCGAGACACGGCCCATGCTCATGTGCGTCATGGGGCGCTCGGAGACGACGAAGCTCAAGGATATCGTGGCAGAGCTCGATCCCGATGCCATTGTCGTGATTGCAGAGGTCCACGAGGTATTCGGCGAGGGATTCCGCAGCCTCGAAGCCTGAGTGTGTTAAAGGTCTGTTTCCGGTACGCAGGAGAGCATGGGTTTTACCCATGCTCTCCTTGCTTATGGACACATCCTGCGCATCCTGCGTATATGATGAAAGGGACTGCCCAACGGGCAGAGGAAGCCTAAAGACGGGAGCGCTATGACGAAGGAATGCGAGAGCAGGGCGCCGCACTGCTCGACGCACGAGATAGAGCTCGTGGCGAATGCAGTCCGCCACGATATCGTACAGATGCTGACCGAGGCCGGGTCGGGACATCCGGGAGGATCGCTCTCCGCAACGGATATCCTCTCGGTCCTCTATTTCTCGGGCCTCATGAACTATGACCCGAAGGACCCGAAGTGGGACGGCCGCGACTTCTTCATCCTTTCGAAGGGCCACGCAGCCCCTGCCCTTTACGGCATCATCCACCAGCTTGGCTGGATTACGGATGACGAGATGCTCTCGATCAGGAAGCTTGGAAGCATCCTGCAGGGACATCCCGATTCGAAGCTCTGCCCGGGCATCGAGGTCTGCACAGGATCTCTCGGTCAGGGCATGTCGGTCGCATCGGGTGCTGCCCTTGGCTTCAGGCTTGACGCCGAGAAGAAGGGTGCCCCTCTTCGCCATGTCTTCGCGCTCACCGGCGACGGCGAGCTCCAGGAGGGCCAGAACTGGGAGGCAGCGATGTTTGCTGCCCACAGGAAGCTCGGAAACCTCTGCGTCTTCGTCGACCTCAATGGCCTTCAGATCGATGGCCCTGTCGACACGGTCTGCACGCTCGGCGATGTGCCGGCGAAGTTCCGTGCCTTCGGCTGGCATGTGCAGGAGGCAGACGGACACGATATCGAGGCGCTCGAGGCAGCTGTGAAGAACGCGCTTGCCGTCGAGGACCAGCCTTCTGTCATCATCTGCCACACGATCAAGGGCAAGGGCGTCTCCTACATGGAGAACCAGGTAGGCTGGCATGGCAATGCGCCGAGCGCCGAGCAGGGGGCCCAGGCACTGGCTGAGCTCGAGGCTGCACGCGCCGAGCTTCTGAAGGAGGCCGCAAATGACTAGAAGAGCGACCCGCGAGGCATTCGGAGAGACGCTCATCGAGCTTGTGAAGGAAGGCCTCGATGTGATGGCGGTCGACGCCGACCTGGCAGGCTCGACAAAGACTGCCCAGCTCGGTGCCTACGATCCTGACCGCCTTGTCGATGTGGGCATCGCCGAGCAGGACATGATCGATGTGGCAGCAGGCCTCGCACTTACCGGCCGCACGGTCTTCACCGGCTCCTTTGCCGTCTTCGGCACCGGACGCTGCTACGACCAGATCAGGAACACGGTCTGCGATTCGAACCTCGACGTGAAGGTCTGCCCGACGCACGCCGGCATCACGGTCGGCGAGGATGGCGCGACACACCAGATGCTCGAGGACATCACGCTCATGCGCGTCCTTCCGAACATGCGCGTGCTCGTGCCGGCAGACTACTGGGCTGCAAAGGCAGCGCTGCGCCTTGCCGCGAAGACGCCGGGTCCGGTCTATGTGCGCCTCGGCCGCCACAAGGTGCCCCTCGTCTACGATGAGACGTTCGTAGGCGGCCTTCCCTTCGCAGGCGTCGTGCGCGAAGGCACCGATGTGACGATTGCTGCTGCCGGCGTCGAGGTCTCGCAGGCACTCGCTGCAGCAGACCTCCTCGAGCAGGATGGCATCTCGGCAGAGGTCCTCGACATCTTCTCCGTGAAGCCGCTCGACGAGGAGACGATCCTCGCTTCCGCCTCCAAGACGGGTCATGTCGTGACCTGCGAAGAGCACTCGGTCTATGGAGGCGTCGGCTCGGCCATAGCAGAGCTCCTCGGCGAGAAGCTGCCGGTGCCCTGCCACCGCGTCGGCATGAAAACCTTCGGCACCTCGGCAAACGGCGATGTGCTGCTCCATCACTTCGGCCTCGACGGAGAGGGCATTGCGCAAGAGGTGAAGAAGGCGCTCGGCCGTTAGGTCTTTGCAACATCTCTGATAGAAGCAGGGCTTTGCTTTGAGTCCTGCTTCAGCGTCCTGAGCTAATCGTGCATTTTTCAGGGCCCATGGCGTCTGCAGCCTGCTGCAGACGCTATGCTTGCTATGATTTTCAAATCAATCTGTCCGCTGATTCGTGCATACAGGAAAGAGAAGGAGCTTCTGTGGCCAATCACTTTCGCAGTCGGGAGCGGCAGGGGAATGAAGAGCTGGAAGACACCGGCGCCCTGCAGACGAGCGCTCCTACACCAGAAGACGAGCCCGCTTCTGCGGGCGCATATCAGGATGTGACATCGCAAGACGCAGACAATGGAGAGCCTCTCGACGAGGAGTCCTCCGTCATGCAGTCCATCTATGCAAGCGTCGCCGAGAAGGCAGCAGCTGCACCGCAGGCACAGGATGAGGCAGCTGCGCCGGCAGACATCGACGACGATCTCGACGACCTCGATACCCCGGGCGCCATCGACGATTTCGACGAGCCGGCACCGGCAAGGACTGCCGCCCCTGCACCCGAGGCAGCGCCCGCGCCGCAGGCGCAGCCATCCTCGACGTCTGTCTTCACCGTCCCTTCCGTCGAGCATCCGACGCAGCAGAGCGCTGGCATCGTGCAGTCCTCTGATGCTGACGACGACGGCATCACGTCCTACGCAGGCCTTTCCTCGAATGGCATGCCCCAGGTCCCGCATGAGGGAACGCCGACAATCTCCTACCGCAATGTCACGCTCATCTACAAGGCCCAGCCGAACAAGCCGGCCCTGGAGGATGTGAGCGTCGACATCTATCCGGGCGAGTTCGTCTTCATCGTCGGACACTCCGGATCGGGCAAGTCCACGTTCATCAAGCTCATTACCCGCGAGCTCAAGGCAACGAAGGGCAAGGTCATGGTCGCAGGCCAGGACCTCACGACGATGCGCAACTGGAAGGTCCCGTACCTGCGCCGCCAGATCGGCTGCGTCTTCCAGGACTTCAAGCTGCTGCCGGACAAGACGACCTACGAGAATGTCGCCTTCGCTCTCGAGGCCATCGGCAAGCCCAAGTCCGTCATCAAGGCCCAGGTGCCTGAGGTGCTGCGCCTTGTCGGCCTCCAGGACAAGATGGACAACTATCCGGACCAGCTTTCCGGCGGCGAGCAGCAGCGTGTCGCTGTCGCCCGCGCCATGGTCAACAGGCCGCCGCTGCTTGTCTGTGACGAGCCGACCGGCAACCTCGATCCGGCCATCTCGCTTGGCATCATGAAGCTGCTCGACCGCATCAACCGCACCGGCACCACCGTTGTCATGGCCACCCATGACCGCGAGATGGTGGACTCCATGCGCCGCCGCGTCATCGCCCTTGAGGGCGGCCACGTCGTGCGCGACCAGGAGAGAGGAGGCTATGGCAACTATGGCACCATCTAATATCGGCTATTCGCTGCGTGAGGCCATGCACCACTTCAAGCGCAACTTCGGCACCACGTTCGGCGCTATCGTCACGATCTTCCTGTCGCTGTTCATCATCGGCACGTTCGTGTTCCTGTCTGCCCTTGTCGACAACATGGTCGGCAACGTCGAGGACAAGGTCACGATCCAGGCCTACCTCGCAGATGACGCATCCCAGGACGCCATCGATGCCCTCCAGCAGAAGATCGAGGGCTGGGACAACGTCGAGTCTGTCACCTACAAGAGCAAGGACGAGGCTCTCGAGGAATACAAAGCCACGATGTCGAACAAGAACGCCGAGGACGCTGTTGCGGCACTCGACGGCACGAACCCGGTTCCTGCATCGCTTGTGATCAAGCTCAACGATCCGCAGGAGGTCGAGAACGTCGCGAACAAGCTCATCGACGATTCCGACTTCGCCTCTGTCGCTGACGATTCCGATCCGGCCAACTCGGTCCAGTATGGACGCGAGACGGTCGAGCGCCTGTTCACGGTCACGTCCTACATCCGTATCATCGCAATCGTGCTTGTCGTGCTGCTGACGTTTGTCGCCTTCGTCTTCATCAACAACACGATCCGCCTCTCCATCTCGGCACGCCGCCGCGAGATTGGCATCGAGCGCCTCGTCGGCGCCTCGAACGGCTTCATCCGTGGGCCCTTCGTCGCCGAGGGCGCCATCGAGGCGCTCATCGGCGCCCTGCTCGCAATCTGTGCGCTCCAGGCCGTCATCACGAACGTCCTGCCGCGTCTCCAGGAGCAGGTGGCGTTCCTCTCGTTCAACCTGCAGCCTGCCGTCATTGCGCAGACCTATGGCCTGCTCATCATCGTCGGCGTGGCAATCGGCCTCTTCGGCTCCGCTATCGCAATGAGGCGCTACCTGAACGTCTAGCGCCAGGCGCAAAGCATTTTGTTGGTCTAGTATGGGGGTGGCACGCATGAGCGTGCTGCCCCCATGCTCTTGTCTCGAGGAGGACTCATGTCGCACGCAAAGCGCAGGCCGAAGAAAGGCAGGAGATACGGACGCGACAGGGGGCACAAGCCCCAGCCCACAGCGACAGGCACCCTGCATATCCATGAAGGGGGAAGGGCCCGCGTCGTCTGCCAGGAAGGGACATTCCGTGTCGCCCATGGAGGCCTCCATGAGGCGATGAACGGCGACAAGGTGGCCGTCTCGCTCGTGCCGGCAAGGGGCGGCGAGCGCCAGGCCATTGTGAGAAGCGTGCTCGAGCGCGGGACGAAGACGCTCCTTGCGCGCTATGAGGAGGCGGGGCCGCTCCGTGCCCTCGTGCCGCTCGACATCCGCGTGAGCCATGACTTCTTCATGGTCCCTGAAGACCGCTCGGACCGAAAGCTCGGCGTGCATGACGGGGACATCGTGCGTGTGCGCATCCTCGAATATCCGTCTCGTGGCGTCTCCGGCACGGCGACAATCGAGCGCAGGATAGGCTCTCCCGCAGGCCTCGATATGGGCATGGAGTCGGTCCTTGCTTCCTTTGATCTGCCGGACGAGTTCCCCGCTCCAGTGCTCAAGGAAGCGGAGGGCCTCGTGCCGGGCGTCGCAGAGGCGCTTGCACAGGACAGATACCGCAAGGACCTGAGGGATATCCCGCTTGTCACGATCGATCCTGCCGATGCAAAGGACTTCGATGATGCGGTCTTCGGCAAAAGGACGGGGCAGGGCTTCGAGCTCCTCGTTGCAATCGCCGACGTCACGCACTATGTGCGTCCGGGCTCTTCCCTCGACAACGAGGCGCAGCAGCGCACCTGCTCGGTCTATCTGGCGGACCGCGTGATTCCGATGCTTCCTGAGGCCATCTCGAACGGCGTCTGCTCGCTTGTGCCCCACGAGGACCGGCTTGCGATGGCTGTGAAGATGGAGCTCACGAGCAAGGGCGAGGTCGTCTCGGTCACGCCCATGAAGGCTGCCATCAGAAGCTGTGCACGCTTCTCCTACGACGAGGTCGAGTGCTTCTTGGAGACGGGAGAGGAGCTTCCCTGCGAGGCCATCTCGCGCGAGGCGGTGAAGGAGAGCCTGACCGCGCTCGACGAGGTGGCGCGTCTCCGCATCAAGATTCGCGAGAAGAGGGGCGCGCTCGATTTCCCGTCGCGCGAGGCGAAGGTGGCACTCGACAAGGACGGCACGCCGACCGGTGTCCTGATCCGCGAGAAGACGCGGGCGACCTCGCTTGTCGAGGAAGCGATGCTTCTTGCAAATGAGTCGGTCGCCAAGATTCTCTCCGACCGCGAGGCACCCTGCGCCTACCGTGTGCATGAGGCACCCTCCGAGGAGAATCTCGAGGCGCTTGTCCCCATATTCAAGGAGCTCGACCTCTTCGGGAGCTCAGACGAGACGCTTGCCTTCGAGACCGGCAATCCCCATGCGATGCAGGCTGTGCTGGCACGCTCGGAAAAGACGCCTTCTGCCTACCTCGTCTCGACGATGCTCCTCCGTGCGCAGAAGCGAGCCATCTATCTCGACCACAACGAGGGGCACTTCGCGCTCGGGACGGCGGCCTACTGCCACTTCACCTCGCCGATCCGCCGCTATCCGGATGACACCGTACACAGGGCGCTCAAGGCCTATCTCGAGGGGAAGCTCCCGAAGTTCGCCGAAGGGGCGCATGCGCTGCCCCAGCTCTGCCGCGACTGCTCCGACAAGGAGCGCGTAGCCGATGCTGCGGCGCATGCCTCGCAGGACGTGAAGATGGCAGAGCTCTTCGAGGGCCATGTCGGCGAAGCGTTCTCGGGCATCGTCGACGGCGTCGAGCGCTTCGGCATCTTCGTCGTGCTCGACGACACGATGGCAGAAGGTCTTGTGCCGATACGGTCTCTCGGCGACGAGTATTTCGACTACGACGAGACGCGCATGACGCTCACGGGCGAGCAGTCAGGAAAGAGATACCGTCTGGGCCAGCGGGTTGCGGTCACCGTGCATGATGTGGACACGATGCGGGGACGCATCGGCTTTGCGCTTGCGGCAAACCAGGCACCTGCATCAAGAAGGGCCGAGACGGGTAGGAACGCATAGATAGAGAACAGACGGCAGAAGCAGGGCTTCTGCACGCATGACAGGAACGATATGGGAACTAGCAATCTTCAGGATGAGCTCGTCGCGGCAGAATCGCTCATGGTCGACGGGCAGGATGAGGCAGCAAAGAAGCGTCTGGCGGCACTTGCCGAGGACGCCGAGGAATACGTCGATGCGAACTGCCAGACGACAGAGGATATGCAGTGGTTCGCCTTTCCGACGCTCTTCGAGCGCCTGGCCTACCGCCGTGTCGAGAAGGATCCGCGCACGCTCGAGGATGTGGGAGAGCCGCTCTCGAGGCTCTATTCCGACCTTGCGCTTGCCTGCGTGAGGATGGGGGATGCCCAGGAAGCCATCGAGGCGCTGAAGCAGTGCATACGCTGGAATCCCATGGACTGCGGAGCAAGGCTCGACCTCGCCGAGCTCTTCCGTGCCCAGGGCGACAGCCAGGAATATCTGGCACTCACGTATTCCGTCTTCGAGCGCGCAAGCGATGCCCGCCATCTCGCGCGTGCGTTTGCAAACTTCTCCGAGTACTTCGGAGCGATCGGCAAGCCCCGGACGCAGGCAGCGGCCCTGCGCGCTGCGCGCCGCCTCGATATGGGAGACGACGGGAAGCTCACGCAGATGCTCGCCGACGCTAAGGGTACGGACCACGATCCGGATGAGGTAGACGATTCGGAATGCAGCGAGCTTCTGGGCAAGGAAGGGCTGCCTGACGGCGCAAATGCCGACATCGCGGTCTGCCTTCTCTTCTGTGCCTCCGATGCAGCCGACTTCGGCAACAGGAACCTTGCGACGGAGCTCACGATCCGTGCCCGCGACCTTGTCGGCACCGATGCCTGCAAGGCCCTCCTCGAGCTCATCCATGCGGATGACGAGAAGGACGAGAAGGATGAGAAGGACGAGGGGGAGGCGTGATGGGCAAGCAGGGAAAGCCGAACATCAAGATCATCTCGAGGAACCGCTCTGCCTCCCACAACTACTTCATCGACGAGACGTTCGAGGCAGGCATCGAGCTTGCGGGCTCCGAGGTGAAGAGCCTGCGCGACAGGCCGGCCCAGCTCACGGACACGTTCGTGCTGATCCGTGGCGGCGAGGTATGGCTCAATGGCATGCATATCCACCCGTACGTGAACGGTGGCGTCTGGAACAGGGATCCCGACCGGAGAAGGAAGCTCCTTCTCCACAAGAGGCAGATCTTCTACCTTGACCAGAAGCTCCGCCAGAAGGGCACAGCCATCGTGCCGCTCCAGATGTATTTCGACGAGCACAACCGCGTAAAGCTCACAATCGCGCTTGCCCGGGGCAAGAAGCTCTACGACAAGCGTGCAGACATGGCAAAACGGGATACCGAGCGCGAGATCCAGCGCGCGCTCAAGGCGAGGAGCCGCTAGCCTCCAAGCGGCTTCGGAGAGGGGATTTCAATGGATACACGTGCGCTCTTCAAGTTCACCTCTGGCCTCTATGTGGTCTCGGCGTCCGACGGCACCCGCGAGAGCGGCTGCGTCGTGAACACGGGGCTCCAGCTCACCTCTGAGCCGCTCCAGGTCATGGTGGCCGTGAACAAGCAGAACTATACGGAAGGCATCATCGAGGCGGCAGGACACTTTGCGCTCGTGCCGCTCACACGCGAGGCGGACATGCCGTTCATCGGACGCTTCGGCTTCAGGACCGGCGCGAACTTTGCGAAGTATGCAGGAGACGATACGTTCCGCACGATGTTCGGCGATCCGTATGTGAAGCAGAATGCGGCTGCCGTCATTGCCTGCAAAGTCGTCCAGACCATGGATGTGGGCACGCATATGGTGTTTGTCGGCAAGGTCGAGGACGCCGAAGTGCTGAGTGACGCTCCTCTTCTCGACTACGGCTGGTACCACTCGGAGCTCAAGGGAAAGACGCCTGCCCGCGCCTCTTCCTTTGTCCCTGAAATAGGCTAAAGTTACATGCCATGGAGGGGAAGGGCCCCTTCATGAAGCAGAAACCTTTTAGGAGAGGAAGCACCATGGCCGACGAAGAGAAGAAGACCTACAAGTTCGTGTGCACCGTCTGCGGCTACGAGGTCGAGGTCGACACCCCCGAGCTCCCCGATGACTATGTATGCCCCGTCTGCGGCGTGGGCCCCGACATGTTCGAGCGCGTCGAGGACTAGCACCAGACAGAAACGCTGTCTCTTGCGACAGATGTGCAGGCGCAATGGCGGCCACGTGCTGCTGTTGCGCCTTTTTTCAGCTCCCGTGCATGAGCGCATAGAATGAAAGGCCGGTACTGGCTTCGACAAGAGCGGATTTCATCTTATGCAGCGTGCACGGCAGACATCAGAATCCATCGAGCTTGCCGCCCTTCTGGCGCTTTCGGGCGGCCTTATGGATGCCTACTCCTATCTGGGACGTGGGAAGGTCTTCGCGAACGCGCAGACGGGCAACATGCTGCTGCTCGGCGTGAACATCGCAGACGGCGACTGGCACCAGGCCGCCCACTACGCATTGCCGGTCCTGGCCTTCGCCTTCGGCATCGCCCTCGCACACACCGTGAAGCATGTGAGCCATGAGCACCACCTGCATTGGCGGCAGACGTCGCTTCTCGTCGAGGCGGCCCTTCTTGCGGCTGTCTCCTTTGTGCCCCAGGATTTCGACCTTCTGGCAAACAGCCTGACGTCTCTTGCCTGCGGCATGCAGGTCCAGGCCTTCCGCAAGCTCCATGGACGGGGATTCGCGACGACGATGTGCATCGGCAATCTCAGGAGCGGCACCCATAACCTTATGGATTTCATCCACACACGAGAGAGTGAGCACCTGGAGTCGGCCCTTCTCTACTACGGCACGATCCTCACCTTCATCATCGGTGCCATCATCGGCTCGCGCCTGCTTTCCGCCTTCGGCCTCCATGCTATCGCCGCGAGCTCCATCCTTCTGACGGCTGCCTTCTGCCTCATGTTCTGGGACCGAGAGCACAGGATGGAAGAGGAGGAAGCTTCCCTGAAGGCATAGCGCCTCTGTCAGAAATGCTCCCAGGTGGGTATACTTATGAGGCCGCGCAGGCGGGGCACTTTGAAAACAGCAGAGCGATCTGCTTATCGAACCGGGGGTGACTGGTTTCGACAGGGCAGACCTGAGATGGGCAGCAGGCCGTGGTCTCCTCGCCACGTTAAACAGGGGTACCGTCAAATTGAATTGACGACAACTCTTATCAGGGCTCTTACGCCCTCGCTGCTTAACTTTTAGCTAGCAGCCGTCAATCCGCAGCATGCTCCCGACTGTGGTGCGGCGTCATTTGAGGGAGCTGCACTTCCGGACGTAGCGGGTATGCCGGAAGCCAAGACTGAACCGGCTGGGATGCCGAGCGCAGGCCGGCGCGTGCAAGGCATCCGAGATTCAAGCACTGGCTGAGCCTGGAGACACCTGTCAGGGGTTTGTTTTGGACCGGAGTTCGATTCTCCGCACCTCCACCAAAAGCGATGCGGGCTGCGTGCATGTGCACGTGGCCCGCTTTTTTCATGCCGCAGCCGGGCTGCTGCTAGACTGGGGGCCGTCTGCGCTGAGAGCGAAACTGGTCTTTTGGAAGTGGTCTTTCCCATGCAGGATGTGCCGGCAACAGAGGAAGAGTGGACAGAGCTCGAGGAGCTCGTCTCGTCCACATCGTTTACGCATCCCCACCATATGCCTTTGAGGTGGCATGACACGATCCACGAGCCGGATGCGATCGCACGCGATGCCTGTCTCGAGGACCGCTGCGCCATCATTGCCCGTGTCGGGCTCCTGACGCTTTCGGGCGGCACGGGAGGCTGGCGCGTGCGCGAGGCCATGAACCGTGTGGCCCAGACGCTCGGCGTCGTCTGCTCGGCCGACGTGAGCCTGCTCACGATCGAGTGCACCTGCGTCGATGGGACGGAGCGCGAAACCTTCATCGTCTCGCTGCCGTCCTGCGGCGTGAACACGAAGCGCATCTGGCGCATGGAGACGTTCATGAAGGATCTCGAGGCCTGCGGGGCAGACCTCACGGTCAAGGAGTGCCATCGCCTCATGGACCAGATCGAGCATGAGACGAAAGACGGCTATACGCCGCTGCAGTCGGCACTTGCATCGGCGCTTGCCTGCTCCGCCTTCGTGTTCCTGCTTGGGGGAGGCGCGCCGGAGATGCTGTGCGCCTTCGTCGGGGCAGGCGCGGGGCAGTATGTGCGCCGCATCATGGGGGCGCGGCGCATCACGCATTTTGCCTGCGTCGCGGTTGCCGTGTCCTGTGCCTGCGTCAGCTATCTTCTGGCGCTTATGGCCCTAGGAATCTTCGATTCTGCGGCGCTTTCGCACGAGGCGGGCTACATCGGTGCCATGCTCTTTGTCATCCCCGGCTTTCCGCTGATCACGAGCGGGCTCGATATCGCGAAGATGGATTTCAAGAGCGGCATCGAGCGCCTGTGCTATGCGCTTACGGTCATCCTTGTCGCGACGCTCTTCGGCTGGCTTGTTGCAAGCATTGTCCATCTTGCGCCGGATGATTTCGCGCCCCTGGGAATAGCGCCGGCGCCTCTGGCGCTCATGAGGGCAGCCATGAGCTTCTGCGGCGTCTTCGGCTTCTCGATCATGTTTTCGAGTCCGGTGCCCATGGCAGCCACGGCAGGGGCGATCGGCGCTGTTGCCAATACGCTCAGGCTCGAGCTCGTCGATTTTGCTGCCGTGCCGCCCGAGGCAGCGGCCTTCCTGGGAGCCCTTGCGGCAGGCCTCATCGCCTCGGCCGTGAGGAAAAAGCTCACGTTCCCGAGGATCTCGCTTACCGTGCCTTCCATCGTGATCATGGTCCCTGGTCTCTACATGTATCGCGCAATCTTCTATCTTGCGTCCTACAACATCGCCGACTCGCTCACGTGGATGGTGAGGGCAGCCCTGATTGTCGTGTTCCTGCCGATAGGCCTGGCTGCTGCCCGCATCCTCACGGACAGGCATTGGCGCTATCTCAGCTAGGGCTCAAGTGCCCAATGATGGGTATAACCATCTCAATGGATAACGGAGGAGGATATATGGCAGGCGTGGCACTGGTGCTCGAAGGCGGCGGATTCCGTGACATGTTCACGGCAGGCGTGACGGATGTCCTGATGGAGCATGGCATCTATGGGTTCAGCGCTGTCTGGGGCGTCTCTGCTGGTGCCATGAATGCAGCGACCTACAAGAGCCGCCAGATCGGCCGTGCGATGCGCATCATGCTTGCCTACCGAGACGATCCTCGCTGCATGTCCTGGTGGTCGTATGTGAAGACCGGCAATATCGCGGCCGAGGACTTCCTCTACGACAAGGTGCAGAACGAGCTCGATCCCTTCGACAATGAGACGTTCAAGGACAACCCGATGCGCATGTACTGCGTCGCCTCTGACGCGATCTTCGGCACGCCTGCCTATCTCGAGGTGAAGGAGCTCCCAGAGGATATCGAAGCCATCCGTGCCTCCTCGTCGCTTCCGCTCTTCTCGCATACCGTGAAGGTCAGAGGCCACGAGATGCTCGACGGCGGCACGACGGACTCGATCCCCTTCGCAGCAGCTCTGGGGGAGAAGGAGCTTCCCTACATCGAGGACTTCAAGCCGGCGGAAAAGGTCCTTGTCGTCCTCACGCGCGACCGCGGCTATGTGAAGGGCCTTGGCAACGAAGGCCTTGTCTTGCGCTCCCACCGCTACGATGACTACCCCTACTTCATAAAGGCGCTCGAGGATCGCCGCTACATGTACAACGGTGAGCGCGAAGACCTGTGGCGCCGCGAGAAGGAGGGTTCCTGCCTCGTGATCGCACCGCCTGAGCCTGTCGATGTCGGCGTCAACGAGTCGGATGGCGGAAAGCTTCTCGACCTCTATATCGAGGGCAGGCAGGAAGCCATCAGGCACCTGGACGAGATCTGCGCATTCGTGCCCGAGAGCACCTGGCAGCCCGTGCATCCCGGCCGCTTCTAGCAGTGTCGGATCTATGTGGACGAGCTGTGGGAACAAAAGAATCTTTGCAGGTCATGTGGAGCCGTTGTATACTTTGAAGGCTTTCCACTGAGCCCCGTAATCTCATAGGATAAGCATTTCGTTACAGGTACATGGAGGAGTCAAGTGAAGAAGTCGACTCATTACGCCAAGGCCGGCGAAGTCGAGCGCAAGTGGGTGCTCATCGACGCCGACGGTGCGACCCTTGGTCGTCTTGCTACGACGGCAGCCAATGTGCTCCGTGGCAAGAACAAGCCGCAGTACACCCCGAATGTAGACACGGGAGACTTCGTTGTCGTGATCAATGCCGCTAAGGTCCAGCTTACCGGCAACAAGGCAGACAAGAAGTCCTACTGGCGCTACTCCGGCTGGCTGGGCGGCCTCAAGACCGAAAGCTTCAAGGAGGCTATGGAGAAGCACCCCGAGCGTGTCATCGAGCACGCGGTTCAGGGCATGCTCCCGAAGTCGACCCTTGGTCACCAGCAGGCCATGAAGCTCAAGGTCTACGCTGGTCCTGAGCATCCGCACACCGCTCAGAACCCTGTGAAGATCGATTGGAGGGCCTAACCGATGGCTGACAACACCGCTGTTTACACCGGCACCGGTCGCCGCAAGGAGGCAACCGCCCGCGTCCGCCTTGTTCCGGGTACCGGCAAGGTCACCGTCAATGGCCGTGACGCACTCAACTACTTCGGCCGCCAGCAGCTCGTCGACAACGCACTGGCACCGTTCCGCGTGACGGACACCGAGGGCCACTTCGACGTTATCGCTCTCTGCGATGGCGGCGGCATCAATGGCCAGTCCGGCGCACTGCGCCTGGGCATCGCCCGCGCACTTCTCACGGCTGGCGAGTACCGCGCTGACCTCAAGAAGGCTGGCTACCTCACGCGCGATGCACGTGCTGTCGAGCGCAAGAAGTACGGCCTGAAGAAGGCACGCAAGCGCCCGCAGTTCTCGAAGCGCTAAAGCTTTCTGGCTTGCTCCATTCAAGAGTCCGTCTCCAGCTGGAGGCGGGCTCTTTTCGTATGCTTCGGAACAGCATGGGAATGGGGAGACATGAAGATTGCAGCATTCGAGGCCAGACCGGACGAGGCCGAGGCATTCCAGCGTGTGGAGAAGCTCCCCTTTGTGGATGCGCTCACGCTCGAGTGCGGCCTTCTGCCAGACCATCTGGACGTGCTCGATGGGGCCGATGCAGCGCTGGTCTTGGGACAAGTGCCGCTACGGCGAGGAGCTCCTCTCCAAGATTGCAGGCCGTGGCGTGCATGTGCTTGTCACCCGCACCATCGGCATGGACCATATCGACCTCGATGCTGCTGCACGTCTCGGCATCGCGGTCGGCAATGCGCACTATGCGCCTGATTCTGTCGCGGACTTCACGCTCATGCTCATGCTCGTGGCCCTCAGGCACTGCAAGGCTGCGGTCTGCCAGCAGAACGTGAACGACTATTCGCTCAGAGGGCTCGAAGGCAGGACGCTCTCCTCTCTTGCCGTGGGCGTCGTCGGTACCGGCGCCATCGGCGCTGCCGTCGTGCAGAGGCTCTCCGGCTTTGGCTGCGAGATTCTGGCCACAGGCCATCATGCGAACCCTGAAGTCGCGAAGCGCGCTGCCTATGTATCGCAGGATGAGCTCTTCCGTGCGTCCGACGTGATCTCCTTCCATGTGCCGGCAACGCCTGCAAACCACCATCTGGTG